>NZ_WWCX01000056.1:0-41587 GCF_009857655.1 Duganella vulcania | reverse complement strand
TCTCCAGCGCCGGCGGATCGTCGCGCAGGGCGACACGTTTGAGGGCGCCGAGCGCGTCGCCGGCGGCGAGCGCGCGCGCGGACGCGGCGATCAGGGAATCCATGGCGACAGCATACACCGGGGCGCCGGAGCGGCGCGCCGGGCGGCGGCCCTACAAACCGAGCGCCTTGCGGATCTGCGCCGAGACGATGGTCCACGACGGCGACGTGGCGGCCACCTCGTCGAAATGGCTGCCCCCCGGCAGCACGATCACCTCGGCCTGGTCGCCGGCCGCCTGGGCGCGGCGGGCGTAATCCTGGCCGGCGCGCAGCGGCGAGATGGTATCGAACTCGCCGTGGATCAGCACCGTGCGCACGCCGGACGGCAGCAGCTCGACGGGCGACGTATCGGAAAAAATATCCGACCGCGCAGCGCTGGCGCGGCCGGCCAGCTGCACGATATCGCGCTCGCAGCTGGTCTTGATCAACTGCTCCTCGTTGCGCAGGTCGGCCAGCCCGCCCAGGCTGATGACGGTGGCCACCGGCAGCGGATCGTCCACAAACAGCGGACTGCTGCGCGGCAGCCGCGCGCGCGAAGCCGCCCACTGCGCCAGATGCCCGCCGGCCGAATGCCCGACCAGCACCACGCGTGACAAATCCAGCCGCCACTCCACCGCCAGCGAGCGCAGAAGATCGACCGCCGTGGCGACATCCAGATACATGCCGGGATAACCGCCGCCCTCCTCATCGAAGCGGCGATACTCGATATTCCACACCGCGACGCCCTGCTGTTGCAGATCGCCGGCGATATTGCGCATCTGCGAGATCCCGGCGTACTCCTTGCACCAGCAGCCGCCATGCACGATCAGCGCGACCGGAAACGGCCCATCGCCGGCCGGCACAAACAATTCCGCGAATTGCGACGGCGCGGCGCCATAGGCAACATGCAGCGTAGGCGCCGGCCCGCCCAGCGCCATATATTCCTGCAAAGTCATAGGGTTGGACATGCGTGTACTCCAAAAGACGATGCCGCCATGCTACACGCAAATTGGGGTCAAGTCTGGCATTCGGACACGAGCTCCACCGTAGCGGCATGCTACGGTGGAGCTCGTGTCCGAATGCCAGACTTGACCCCAAAGTTGACCGGCGGATTTAGAACTTGTAGTTGGCGCGGGCGTAGTAGTAGCCGCCGTTGATGCCGAACGGCGAGAACGATGGCAGCACCGTCACCGCGGCGTTGTCGTTGGCCGCGCGCTGGTCGGCCAGCAGCGCCGGATTCACGCCGTTCGGGTACTTGTTGAACAGGTTGTTGGCGCCCACCGCCACCGACCACGCGGAGTTGATCTTGTAGCCCACCTCCAGGTCGGTGATCGCCTTGGCCGAGATTTCGGTCAGGTGGTACACCGAGCCGTCCTCGCTGCCGTACTCCGACGATTTGCCGTAGATCGCTTCACGCAGGTTGATGGTCCAGGCGCCGATCTTCCACAGCGCGCCCAGGTTGATGCGCACTTTCGGCGACGCGGTCTCCAGGTCCGAGATCGCGGTCTTGTCCAGCAGCGTCTGCGGCAGCAGCTGGGCCGGCGCCTGGTTGATCTTGGTGACTTCGACCTTGTTGTAGTTGGCCGCCACCGACCAGTCGACCTTGCCCGCCGTGCCGTAGCTCTCGTTGAGCGTGGCGACGAACTCCAGCCCGCGGCTGCGCGTGTCGACCGCGTTGGAGAAGATGTTGATGCCGGTCTGGCTGACCTTGTCGAGATTATTGCCGTTGGCCGTGATCGCCGCCACCACCGCCGGCGAGTTGGACGCGCCGCCCGAGCCATACAGCGCACCGGAACCGACGATGCGGTCGCGGATCTTGATCTGGTAGGCGTCCAGCGTGATGGCCAGGTTGGCGGCCGGATTGAGCACCAGGCCCAGGCTGAAGTTGGTCGAGCGCTCGGGCTTCAAGCCGTCCACGCCCACCAGCTTGGCCCCGGCCGAATTCGGCGCCAGCTGCACGAAGGCGGTGGTCGGGCCGACGTTGGTGGCAGAGTAGTATTCCTCGGCCAAGGTCGGCGCGCGGAAGCCGTTGCTGAAGGTGCCGCGCACGCCCACCTTCGGCGAGATGTCGTAGCGGGCGGTGAACTTGCCGACCTTGGCGTTGCCGAAATCGCTGAAATGCTCGTAGCGGCCGGCCAGGTCCAGCGTCAGGTCGTTGACAGGGTTGCCGGCCAGGTCGACGTAGGCCGCCTCGTTGGTGCGGCGGTGGCTGCCGGCGTCGGTCAGCGAGAAGCCGGGATACGACTGCGAGCCTTCCTTGTAGCGCGAGGCGGCGTCGCCCGCTTCGATCTCGTACTTGTCGATGCGGTGTTCCAGGCCGGCCGCCACGTTCAGCGGCTTGGCCCAGCCGACCGCGAACTCGCGGCTCGCCTCCAGGCTGGTGGTGAGCTGGCTGGCGATGAAGGCGCCGGCGTGGAACACGGTCGGCGTGCTGCCGGTGTCGGTGAACAGCGAGACGTTGCCCGAATCGGCCACGCCGATCTTGCTGGTGTCCTTGCCGTAGGTGGAGCTCAGGTCCATGTTCCAGCCGGCCACCACGCCCTTGACGCCGGCGGTGAGCGCGTAGTCGTCCTGCTTCATGGTTTCCTTCGGCGAGAAGCCGGTCGGATAGACCTTCGGCAGTTTGCTCGGCAGGCGGTAGTTCTCGTAGGCGCGCGCCTCCTTGTGGCCCCAGGTGGCGATGGCGTACAGCTGGCTGTCCGGCGCGAAGTCGTAGCCGAAGTTGGCCGCCAATACATTCAGGTGGTATTGCGCGTCGCCCGAGATGTGGTTGACGTGCGGGTAGCCGGGCTGCTGGAACATGCCGGTCCAGTTCTTCATGTTTTCGGGGTCGACCACGCGCGGGTCGATGCCGCCACGGTCGCTGTAGCCGTGGTACTTGGATTCGGCGGTCAGGCTCAGATAGGCGTCCTTGAACGGTTCGACGCCGATGTTGGCGGCGCCGTCGCCGGTGCGCCCGCCGCCGTCGGAGTAACCGCCGCCGGTGGCGCTGGCGGTGCCGCCATGGTTGTTCGACTTGAGGATGATGTTGATCACGCCGGCGATGGCGTCGGAGCCGTATTGGGCGGCCGCGCCGTCCTGCAGCACTTCGATGTGGTCGATCGCGGCGACCGGGATGTAGTTCAGGTCAGCCGCGGCGCCGCCCTGGTATGGCCCGCCCAGCACGGCCAGGTTGGCGGTGCCGTGGCGGCGTTTGCCGTTGATCAGCACCAGCGTGTTGTTGGGACTCAGGCCGCGCAGGCGGGCCGACAGCGTCAGGTTGGCGGTGTCGCCGCCGAAGGCTTGCGCGGTGAACGACGGCAGGTTCTGCGCCAGCGCCTGGATCAGGTCCGGCTGGCCGGTGCGCTGCAGCGAGGCCGAATCCAGCACCTGGATCGGCGAGGCGCTGTTCTCCACCTTGATGCCGCTCGACCGCGTGCCGGTGACGATCACCGCGCTGACGGGGGCTTCGCCCGAGGCGTCGGCGGCCGGCGTGGCGGCCGCATTGTCGTCGGCGCCTGCTGCGGCGGCGTAGGAGGAGCCCAGCGCCAGGGTGGACAGCACGGCGGCGACGCCGGTTTTGAGTATGGCCTTATGCATAATGAATCCCCATTGAATGAAAAAGAAAGTAAGACCTACTGCGTAATTATTTTTTTGCGGCGACGACTTCGATTTCCACCAGCCAGCCCGGATTGCTCAGGGCCGCGACCTGCACCACGGCGCGCGCCGGCAGCTTGGTCTGCGCGCCGCCGAAGTGCTGGGTGTAGGCCTCCATGAAGCCCTTGGTGTCGGCCTTGCCGCCCTTGGCCGGATCGCCGACCAGGTAGACGGTCATCTTGACCACGTCGCTCATGTCGAGCTTCATGCCCTCCAGGACTTCCTTGATCTTCTTGAGCACCGACTCGGACTGGGTCCTGGTGTCGCCGAAGGCGGCCAGCGAATCCGGCGCGGCGCTGGAATCGACGATGGCGGGCACCTGGCCGCTGACGAAGTGGATGGTGGCGGTGGACGGCACGGTGACGGCCAGCGCGATCGGGAAGTCCGATCCGGGGATCTTGTGGCGGACGATGTCGGCGGCTACTGCTTTCGGTGCGGCGCCTGCGGCGGCGGGCAACAGCGCCAGCGCGGCCGGGATCAACAGGGTGGCGAGCGATTTCTTCATGCGTTTTTCCTTCAATGTTTGTTGGACATCTGGCCGTTACTAAAATGGTCGACTTGCAGCACGTCGCGCAGCGCCAGCACCTCGGACTCGCTGAGCGGCGCGCCCTGGTTGCCCCAGCTGCTGCGCACGAAACTGAGCACGGTGGCGATTTCCGCGTCGCTCAAGCTGTCGCTGAAGTCCGGCATGCCGCCGCGCCCCTTGAGCAGCACCGAGGCGACGTCGGTACCCTTCCCTTGCACGAACTTGTTCCCCGCCAGCGCCGGGAAGGCGCCCGGTATGCCCTTGCCGGTGGGCTGGTGACAGGCCGCGCAGTTCTTCAGGAACAGCGCCTTGCCATCCATCTGCTGCGCGCGCGACGGCGAGCTGGCGCCGGCCGCCAGCAGCGCGACCACCACCATCGCCGCCTTGATCAACGCTTCCTTCATGCGCTGGCCCTTTCATGGATCTTGGCGATCTGCTGCCACGCCGATTCGATGGCGCCGGCCTGCCAGCCGGTCAGGTAGCTCAGGTGCTCGCCGGCCAGCAGCACGCGGCCCTCGCCCTCCAGCAGGATCGGGTAGGCGGCGGCGCGGGTCTTCTCGGTCCACTCGGCCCAGCCGCCAAGGTTGTACTGCACGCGGTGCCAGGCGACCGAGAACGCGGTCTCGAAGTTCTCGGTGTACTGCGGGAAGATCTTCTGCCCCGCCTCCAGCGCGAACGCGGCGCGCTCCTTCGGCGACAGAGCGCTGGTCTCGATGGCGGCCGTCTGGTACTGGTAATACCCGAGCAGCACGCCCTTCTTCTTCTGCCAGCCGTAGGACGGCATCGAGATGGTGTTGATGCCTTTGAGGTCGGTGAGGATATGGCCGCCGTACAGGTGCTCGTCCTCCTCCCAGAAGCGGCGCTTCATCTGCAGGCCGATCTTGCCGACCGGCGCGTAGGCCACCGTGGCGACGGCCCTCTTGAACTTGTCCGAGAAGTCGGTGTCGATCTGGCGCAGCACCGACAGCGGCATCGCCACCAGGCAGTAGTCGGCGCCGATGCTGGCGACCTTGCCGCTGCCGGTGTCCTTGTAGGTGACGGTGACGCCCTTGTCGTTCTGGCGGATGGTCTGCACTTCGGCGCGGTAGCGGATGTTCTTGCCGACGCGCTTTTCGAACGCCTTGGCGATGGCGTCCATGCCGCCCACCGGCTGGAACATGGTGTTCTGCATCGGGAAGTCCTGCACCGCGCTGTAGACGTTGCCCAGCTTGGACGCCAGCAGGTCCTTGAAGCCCAGCGGATCGGACGGCGTGCCCGGTCCGGGCGACAGGCCGGCGCCGGGATTGACGGTGAAGCCACGGCCGCTGCGGCCCTTGTATTGCAGGTCGGCGCCGGCCAGTTGGCCTTCGTGCGCCAGGTAGTCCAGCAGCAGGCGCTGGTCGTCGGCGGTGAGCTCCTGGTCCAGCTGCTTGTTCTTGACCGACTTGGCCAAGAGCTCGGAGACGTGGCCGCGCATGTCGGCCTTGATCTCGGCGACGCGCATGCGCTTGCCGGCGTAGGGACCGGCGTTTTCCGAGTAGACGAAGGCGTGGTCGTTATCGTTGACCATGACCTCCAGCGGCACCTCGAACAAGCGCGTGTAGTGCAGCGTCGATTGATGGTGCAACGGGATGCGCCATGGGCCATGGTTGATGTACTGGCCGTCGTCGAAATCGCAGGTCTGCTTCTCGCCTCCGAGCTCGGTCAGGCTGAAGCCTTTGCGCGCGGTCTGGCAGCGACCGCCGGCAAAGGTGCGCGCTTCCAGGATCTGGCAGTGGTAGCCCAGCTTTCCCAGCTCGTAGGCCGCGGTCATGCCGGCCAGGCCGGCGCCCAGTATCAGCACCTTCTTTCCCTTGCCGCTGCCGCTCAGCGCCGGCGGCGCGGAGGCCGTCGAATCCATGCCCATGCCCCACGCGTTCATGGTGTTGAGCAGCAGGCCGGTGCCGCCGACCGCTGCCGCGCGGTACAGGAAGTCCCTTCGAGTAAATGAACTAAACGATTTAAACGATTTTACGGTTTTGCTATTCATCGATGTCCTTTCGTGACTTGCGATTCCATAGCTCCTATCTAGCAATCGTCGTGCCACTGTTCGGGACAAAATAAACATGCTTCACCGCCGAAGCGATCCTTATGGAATAAGGCGGAACGGCATAAAACAATGTCCTTTCACAGCCCCATGGCCGGCACGCCGGAGGCATGAAAAGGCGCCGGCGGCGACAGACTTTATTTGCGCCGGTGGCACCTGCGAAGCGGATGCGGAAGCGGCGCGCCGCACCAGCGAGAGGCGCGCACCGGAATGGAAGGAAGGGGCATGCACGGCGCTGGACAGCGCCGTGGGCGTTTCAATTGGCGAAGCTGGCGATGGCGTGCGTAGTGCTACGTAGGGGTGCTGCGGGGATGGCGGGAACCGGGCGAGGCAACGCCGCGATTTCCACCGCGGCCAGGTGGCGCGGCATGCCGCCGCCGTCGGCCATGTGGCAGGCGTGGAATTGCATCGGCGCGTTCGGGTCCAACAAATAAATCATATCCATGTCGGCCGGATCGTAGACCACCCGCACATGCCACTGCCCGCGCGAGCGCGCACGCTCGAACCAGCGCTCGTTGATGGCGCGCGCGCAGGTGTAGGCGACGCCGGACAGCTCGATGCCGTCGGCGGTGACGGTGGCTTGCGCGGCCGGCATCAGGCTACAGCGCAGCAGCTGTTCGGGATAGGTCTTGAGGCTGCCGCCGCGATGGGCCACGCCCCACTCCCACAACGCGCGCGGCGTGGCATGGCCGGCGCGCGCCAGCGGCGCGCTATTGTTGTGGTACAGGACGCAGTCGATGACGATGCGGGTGAACTGGTCCAGATCGAGCACGCCGTCCAGCCGGCACGGGGCGCCGGCGGCATCCGGTGCCAGCAGCTGGAAACGCTTGGCCAGCACGGCGCGCCAGTCGTCCGGGCCGTCGTTGGCGGCGACGCAGCGCAGGTTGAAGTTGTTGAGCAGCGTGTCGCGCTGGGTGCCGCCGCCCAGGGCGGCGTGCGTGGACAGCGTGTCGGGCAGGTGGCGGCTGGGCCACTGCACGGCCTCGATGCGGCGGCCGAACTGTTGGCTGTAGCGCTGCTTGTCGGCGCCGCAGTGGGCCAGCGCCAGCATGGCGTGCTGCCAGCTGGCGGCGCCCATGCCGATGTAGACCCCGGCCACCATGTGACTGAAAGCGTCGATCGCCACGTACACCAGCGGGCGGCCGATGGTCTGCTGGCGGTCGGCGCGCGAGACCAGCTGCACTTCGGTGCGCACCACGTCCAGGTGGAAGCAGGCGCCGGGACGGCCATCGGCCGGCGGCTGCCAATCGCCGTCGGCGCCAGGCGGGTACGGGTCCGGCGATGGCAGTCCGCGCGCGGTGGTGGCGGCGCTGCGGCGCACCACTTCCGGCGGGCGGTCGTCGTCGTGGTCGAGCCAGTAGTTGAACTGGCCGAAGGTCGGCAGCGCCGCCGGCGCGTCCTGCGCGGCCAGCACACGGCCGCTGCCGGCGTCGATGCGGCGCCCGCTGAAGAAGTCGGCCAGCATCTGCTGGTAGGCGCCCAGCCGCGAGAACTTGGCGTGGCCCGCCGCGTAGCGCGCGATGGCGACGCGGAAGGTGCGGCGGATCTCCTCGTCGGCGTTCATGCCGGGACCATCGCCGGCGTCGTTCTTGCGCGGGCGGCCGCGCTTGACGCCGGCCGAAGCCTGGCGCACCTTGCCTCGCCCACCGGAGTTGCAGTAGTCGGGCAGCAGCGCGTTGGGTGTCTGCCCGCGCTGCCAGTAGCGGCGCAGGTAGCGGTAGATGGTCGGATGGGAGACGCCATGGTCGACGGTGGCCTGCGCCACCAGCTGGCCGCGCAGGCGCGCTTCGTAGATGCCCGGCTCCTGCGCCACCAGCGCCTCGACGATCCGCCACGCGCGCTCGCGCAGCTGCAGGTGCTTGGGCGGCAGCAGCTCCTGGCTGACCACCATCAGGTAGGGATCGGCCGCCAGCAGGCGCGCGCGGCCGGCGCGCAGGTCGGCCTGCAGCAGCGGCAGCGCGACCAGTTCGACGTCGGCCGAACGCGCCGCCACGTCGAACACGTAGGCGTGGCTTTGCTCGGGTGCGATCCACAGCACCCGCAAGGTGCGCTGCGTGGGATGCGTGTACTGCAGCAGGTCATTCCGCAGCAGCATCGGCGCCTCGGGAGTGTAGAAACAATGCGGTCATTCCGTGCTCCTTACTCAACGACTGGTCGGATTCCCTTAATCCAATGCAATAAACGGGCCAGTCGGCGCTCTCCTATGAAAGAGGCCGGCCGGCGCGCGCGCCAGGCGTGCTTGTGGTGCATGGCGGCGGCCGGGGCGCACCGTGCGCGTGCAGGCGGCCCAAATGAAAACAGGGCCTTGCGGCCCTGTGGTTTGCGTGCTCAGTCCTCGATCAGTACGCGATCAGTACTTTTTCTTGAACTTGTCCTTGGCGCCCGGCGCCGGCTTTTTAGGCGGCGTCGATTTGCCGGACTCCGGCGGCATGCGGTCGGCGTGGCTGATCTTCAGCTGCGCGCCGCCGACCCACACTTTGCCCAGGTGCTTGAACAGGTCCGGCGGCATCCCGTCCGGCAGCTCCAGCATGCTGTACGTGTCGAAGATCTCGATGCGGCCGATATGCTTGGCTTCCAGCCCCGCCTCGTTGGCGATGGCGCCGACGATGTTGGACGGCGTGGCCGCATGGCTGCTGCCCACCTCGATGCGGAAAGCGCTCATCGGCAGCGTGACCTTGCCGGGCTTTTCCTTTTTCTTCTTCGGCGCGGCTTCGGCTTCCACCTCGGCCGATTCCACGCGCGCGGCCTTGGCCAGCGGCGATGCGGCCGGAGCGGCCAACGGCGCGGCCTTGGCGGCAGCTGGCGCGCGGGCCGGTACCGGACGGGCCGCCGGTGCAGCCGACGGCGCGGCATCGCCGTTATCGCGGCTGATGCGCAGCTGCTGGCCGCCCACCTTGATGCCGGCCAGGTGTTCGAGCACGTCGGCGGTCAGGCTGTCCGGCATATCGAGCACGCTGTAGTCGTCGTAGATCTCGATGCGGCCGATGTTCTTGGAGTCGATGCCGCCCTCGTTGGCGATGGCGCCGACGATGTTGCCCGGCTTGACGCCGTGCTGGTAGCCCACTTCGATGCGGAAGGTCTGCATGCCGGGATCGGCGGCGCGCACGATGCGTTCCTTTTTCGGGAAACGCTCGCTGCGTTCGGCGCGGTCGCCGCGCTCGAAGCGGTCGCCCCGGTCGCCACGGTCATTGCGGTCGTTACGCTCGAAGCCCACTTGTCGGCCCGGGCGCTCGTCCCAGGTCGCGGCGGCCACCTGCTGCTTTTTATCCAGCAGCAGCGGCACGTCGCCGCGCGCCATCTTGGCCAGCGCGGCGGCGATCTCGATCGCAGGGATATTCTGTTCGCGTTCGAAGTCCTCGATCAGCGACTGGAACTGTTCCAGCTCGCCCTGGGCCAGCGTCTCGCTGATCTGCGACTTGAACTTGGCGATGCGGACGTCGTTGACGGCCTGGATGGTCGGCAGCTCCAGCATGCCGATCGGCTGGCGGGTGGCGCGCTCGATCGATTTGAGCAGGTTCTTTTCGCGCGGGGTGATGAACAGGATCGCCTCGCCGCTGCGGCCCGCGCGGCCGGTGCGGCCGATGCGGTGGGTGTAGCTTTCCGGATCGTGCGGCACGTCGTAGTTGACCACGTGGCTGATGCGCTCCACGTCCAGGCCGCGCGCGGCGACGTCGGTCGCCACCAGGATGTCGATCTTGCCGTCCTTGAGCTGCTGGATGGTGCGCTCGCGCTGCGCCTGCTGGATGTCGCCGTTGATGGCGGCGGCCGAGAAGCCGCGCGCCTGCAGCTTCTGCGCCAGTTCCTCGGTACCGAGCTTGGTGCGCGAGAAAATGATCATGCCGTCGAAGTTCTCGGCTTCCAGGATGCGGGTCAGCGCGTCGAGCTTGTGCATGCCGGACACCAGCCAGTAGCGCTGGCGGATGTTTTCATTGGTGCCGGTCTTGGCGGCGACGGTGATTTCCTTCGGGCTGCGCAGATAGGTGTTGGCGATGCGGCGGATGGCCGACGGCATGGTGGCCGAGAACAGCGCGGTCTGGCGCGAGTCCGGGGTCTCCTGCAGGATGCGTTCGACGTCGTCGATGAAGCCCATGCGCAGCATTTCGTCGGCTTCGTCCAGCACCAGCGTTTTCAGTTTGGACAGGTCGAGCGAACCCTTGTCCAGGTGATCGATGACGCGGCCCGGCGTGCCGACCACGACGTGCACGCCGCGGCGCAATGCCGACAGCTGCGGGCCGTAGCTTTGGCCGCCGTAGATCGGCAGCACGTGGAAGCCGGGGATATGGCCGGCGTAGGTCTGGAAGGCCTCGGCGACCTGGATCGCCAGTTCGCGCGTTGGCGCCAGCACCAGAGCCTGCGGCGTGGTCTGTTTGATATCGATGCGCGACAGGATGGGCAGCGCGAAGGCGGCGGTTTTCCCCGTCCCGGTCTGCGCCTGGCCCAGGACGTCCAGGTTATCGAGCAGCAGCGGGATGGTCGCGGCCTGGATCGGCGACGGCGACTCGTAGCCGACTTCCTTCAGGGCCTTGATCAACGGCGCGCTGAGGTTCAGATCGGAAAAAAGGGTGATGGGGGAGGTTGGGGTTTCAGACATGGCGTCACTCACAAGTATGTTCGAATCGCCTAATTGCGAAAGAAATTTGTGCGTAGTTTACTCTCTATCGACGCTTCGGGCCGGTTTTTGGACAAAAACGGCCATTTATCAGCAAAAGCGCGACGTTCGCCGCCCAAAAAAAGAAGACAGGCCGGAGCCTGTCTTCTTTCTTGCGCCGCCCAGGCCAGAGGTCCGGGGCGGCACGTCCTGCACTAGCGGATGCGGATTACTTGCTGGCTGCTGGAGCCGATGCTGCCGGCGCCGGGGTCGAAGCTGCCGGTGCGCTGGCGGCTTTGGTGGTCTTGTGCTTCTTGTGATGCACTTTCTTGGCCGGTGCGCTCGATGCTGGCGCCGACGCGGCTGGAGCCGGGGTCGATGCGGCAGGGGCGGCGGCTGGTGCCGAAGCGGCTGGAGCCTGGGCGAATGCGGCACCTGCGAACAGGGTGGCGATCAGGGTGGCGATTACTTTTTTCATGATGTGATTTCCTTTAAATTGATTTATATCGTTTATTGAATTACTTGGCTGCCGCTACTTTGGTGTCTGCTTTCGCAGCGGCGACTGGCGCTGCGTCCTTGGATTCTTTGGCTGCCTTGGCCTTGTGATGCGTCTTGGTCTTCGCGGTCTTCACTTCGGCCTTGGCTTCGGTTTTGACATCGGCGGTTTTGACTTCAGGCGCTTTCACTTCGGCTTTCGCTTCGGTTTTCACCACGGCTGGCTTGGCGGCTGGAGCGGTGGTGGCGGCGACTGGCGCTTGTGCGAATGCTGCGGTTGCGAACAGGCCGGCGATCAGGGAAGCGATAATTTTGGTCATGATGTATTTCCTTTTTCTGGGTTTCGGCATCGGGACTATCCCGTGTCGCATGAGCAAAAAACGGCGCAGACCATCGTTCAGTTGACGCTCATTACAACCTCTTACCGACTCTTACACTCGCTTACAACTGGCCGCAAACACGCCGCGCACAAATGAAAAATGCCGCCCAGTGTGAACTGGGCGGCATTCCGGCCGAAGCCTCGCTGCGTTCCGCGATACGGCGGATTACTTGCTGGCTGCTGGAGCCGATGCTGCCGGCGCCGGGGTCGAAGCTGCCGGTGCGCTGGCGGCCTTGGTGGCCTTGGCCTTCTTGTGATGCACTTTCTTGGCCGGTGCGCTCGATGCTGGCGCCGATGCGGCTGGAGCCGGGGTCGATGCGGCAGGGGCGGCGGCTGGTGCCGAAGCGGCTGGAGCCTGGGCGAATGCGGCGCCTGCGAACAGGGTGGCGATCAGGGTGGCGATTACTTTTTTCATGATGTGATTTCCTTTAAATTGATTTATATCGTTTATTGAATTACTTGACTTCCGCTACTTTGGTGTCTGCTTTCGCAGCGGCGACTGGCGCTGCATCCTTGGATTCTTTGGCTGCCTTGGCCTTGTGATGCGTCTTGGTCTTCGCGGTCTTCACTTCGGCCTTGGCTTCGGTTTTGACATCGGCGGTTTTGACTTCAGGCGCTTTCACTTCGGCTTTCGCTTCGGTTTTCACCACGGCCGGCTTGGCGGCTGGAGCGGTGGTGGCGGCGACTGGCGCTTGTGCGAATGCTGCGGTTGCGAACAGGCCGGCGATCAGGGAAGCGATAATTTTGGTCATGATGTAGTTCCTTTTTCTGGGTTTCGGCATCGGGACTATCCCGTGTCGCATGAGCAAAAAACGGCGCAGACCATCGTTCAGTTGACGCTCATTACAACCTCTTACCGACTCTTACATTCGCTTACAACTCGCCCTTCAATGCGGTTTCACCTCGTCCTTCAACGCGGCCAGCGCCATGCGCTCCACCAGGCCGGGCGCGATCAGCTTCATCCAGCGTCCCAGCTTGCCCTTGGCCGACATCACCACCTCGCGGCGGCGCGCCAGCATGCCGTCGACGATCAGCCGCGCGCACTCCTCCACCGGCATCGCCTTGTCCTCTTTCAGGCCGCTGCTGCCCAGCGCCCCGCCGGCCGCGTTGAAGCCGCGGTAGCGGATCTGTGTCGCCACCACACCCGGATAGGCGATCGTCACGCTCACGCCGGCCGCCTTCAATTCCGCGCGCAGGGCCTCGAAGAAGCCGCTCATGGCGAACTTGGTGGCGCCATAGGCCGTGCGCCCCGGCACCCCGACCAGCCCCGCCAGCGACGACACCGCGACGATGCTGCCGCGCGACTGTTTCAAATATGGCAGCGCCGCATGCGTGCACCACACGCTGCCCCACAGGTTGATCTTCATGAGTTCCTCATACCAGGCCAGGTCGGCCACCTCCTCGAACAGCGCGTGCGCCGAGCGGCCGGCGTTGTTGACCAGCGCATCGACGCGGCCGAAGCGCGCCACGCAGGCCGCCACCAATGCCGTGCACTGCGCCTGCACCGATACGTCGGTCGGCACCACCAGCGTCTGCGCGCCGGATGCCACGCAATCGGCGGCCACCTGTTCCAGTGCCGCCGCGTTGCGCGCCGCCAGCACCAGCGCCACGCCGCCGCCATGGCTGCGCGCCAGCTGGCGCGCCATCTCGGCGCCGATGCCGTCCGAACTCCCGGTGATGATGATGACTTTCATAGGCTATCCCTTATTTTGGCAAGTACAGTAAGATAGCCCGCTTCTGCCCAAGATTCACACATTACGGAGTAAAAATGCGTCTTCCAGTACTCGCCATCGCCGCCGGACTCGGTCTGGCCTCCCTCCACGCCGCCGCCCAGCAGGCGCCGTTGCTGACGGAGGCGCCGCTGCGCGCCCACCTGTCCTTCCTGGCCGACGACCTGTTCGAAGGCCGCGGCACGGGCCAGCGCGGCGGCGACCTGGCGGTGCGTTATCTGGAGACGCAAGCCGCAGTCATCGGCCTCAAGCCGCTGGCCGGCGGCGGCTACCGCATGCCGGTCAAGATCGAGGGCACCAAGCTGCTGGAGCGCAGCTTCGTGCGCTTCGA
The DNA here is from genome assembly GCF_009857655.1 of Duganella vulcania. Classification (NCBI taxonomy): domain Bacteria; kingdom Pseudomonadati; phylum Pseudomonadota; class Betaproteobacteria; order Burkholderiales; family Oxalobacteraceae; genus Duganella; species Duganella vulcania. The sequence goes on along the minus strand of NZ_WWCX01000056.1, from coordinate 27,820 downwards.
CGCCAACGGCAAGAGCATCACGCCCAGCAACGGCAGCGAAATCGTGTTCGGCACCGCCGCCGGCAAGGCCGACCTGACCATCGATGCGCCGCTGGTGTTCGTCGGCTACGGCGCCATCGCGCCGGAAGAAAAGTGGGACGACTACAAGGGCGTCGACATGAAGGGCAAGCTGCTGGTCATGATGGTCAACGATCCACAGCCCACCGCCGAGGAGCCGAACCGCTTCGCCGGCAAGGCCTACACCTACTATGGCCGCTGGCTGTACAAATACGAGGAAGCGGTGCGCCAGGGCGCGGCCGGGGTGCTGCTGATCCACACCACGCCGTCCGCCTCCTATCCGTGGAGCGTGCCGGCCAACGGTTTCAGTCATGAGCGCTTCCACCTGGCCGGCGCCGGCAATCCGGTCGAAGGCTGGCTGCAGGAAGACACCGCGCGCACCCTGTTCAAGGCCGCCGGCTTCGACCTCGACGCGCTGCGCGCCCAGGCCGAGACCCGCGCCTTCCGTCCGGTCGACCTGAAGACCAGCGTGCACGCCGAGGTGCACAGCGCGATCCGCCAGATCGAACAGTTCAACGTGGCCGGCATCGTGCCGGGCAGCGACGCCAAGCTGAAAGCGCAGGCGGTGGTCTACTCGGCCCACTGGGACCACCTGGGCATGGACGAAGGCGTGCGCCGCGACGACCGCGGCGACCACACCTGGAACGGCGCCATCGACAACGCCTCGGGCGCCGCCGCCCTGCTGGCGATGGCGGCCGAAGCGGTCAAGCATCCGGCCAAACGCACCCAGGTCTTCCTGTGGCCGGCCGCCGAGGAACAGGGCCTGCTGGGCAGCGCGGCTTATGTGCGCAACCCGGCCTGGCCGCTGGCGCAAACCACCGCCGACCTCAATCTGGACAGCATGAACTTCGTCGGCCTCACGCGCGACATCGGCGTCGCCGGCGCCGAGCGCAGCAGCCTGTATGATGCCGCCGCCGATGTCGCCCGCAAGATGGGCCTGAAGCTGGCGCCGGCCATCCCCGACCTGTCCGGCGCCTACTTCCGCGCCGACCACTTCAACTTCGCCAAGGCCGGCGTGCCGGCGTTTAACGTCGGCTCGGCGGTGTTCTCCGGCGACGGCCACTTCGAGTTCGTCAAGGACCCGGCGGCATCGGCCGCGCGCCTGGTCGCGTTCAAGAAGGACTACCACCAGGTCACCGACGAATACCACGCCGACTGGGACTTGTCGGGCATGGTGCAGCAGGCGCAGTTCACGCTCAACCTGGGCTACGCGGTCGGCAACGCGCCGGCCATGCAAAGCTGGAAGGCCGGCGACGCCTTCGGCAAGGTCAAGCGCTAGGCCGCACGGCCGCGCTGCGCCGCCGCGTAAAACAGGGTAGGATGGCCGCTCACCGAATCACAGCACAAGGAACATCATGGAAACCAACAGCCACTGGATCGACATCGCCACCGCCGACGGCAGCTTCGGCGCCTACGTCTCGCTGCCGCGCGGCGGCAAGGGGCCGGGCATCGTGCTGCTGCAGGAGATCTTCGGCGTCAACCAGCACATCCGCAACGTCGCCGACCAGTACGCGGCCGACGGCTACGTGGTGATCGCGCCGGACCTGTTCTGGCGCCACGGCGCGCGCATCGAGCTGGGCTACGACGACGCCGGCTGGAAGCGCGCCGTCGAACTGATGAACGCCAACGACTTCGCGCTGGCGCAATCGGACATCGCCGCCACCGTCAAGGCGCTGCGCGCGCTGGACGGCGTGGGCGACAAGATCGCTTCGATCGGTTTCTGCTACGGCGGCAAGCTGTCCTACCACACGGCCGCCAACGGCCTGGTGGACGCGGCGGTGTGCTACTACGGCGGCGGCATCCAGAACGCGCTGGACCGCGCCGGCGAGATCACGGTGCCGGTGCTGATGCACTTCGGCGGCGCCGACAGCCACATCCCGCCGGCCGCGGTGCAAAGCATCGCCGAACGCTTCGGCGACAACGAGCAGGTCGAGATCCACGTCTATCCGGGCGCGGAGCACGGCTTCAACTGCAACCACCGCTCGTCCTACCACCAGCGCGCGGCCGCCCAGGCGCACGGCAACACGCTGCTGTTCGTCGGCGAGCAGCTGTAATGGCGCGCCTGACGCTGGCCTTCCCGGAGGACCAATACTATTGCTGATAACCGCGAGTTCTGTCGCCATGGACATTCCAATTCGGCCCGTAACATGAGCTGATAGAACAAGCTGGCTATGTCCATGGACAAGCCCAAGAACTGGCTTGTTTTTTTCAGGCCATGTCCATGAGCGCACTTTGTCTCACGCACCAGTCCCGTACATTTCAACCGTGCGCCCATGACAATTATTAAAGTATGCTATAAAAGCAATTAACCGAGTCGCAGTATCCAATTCCGGAGCATCCTTTGAACAGACCCCTCATCGTCATGGGCGACAAGACCAGTCACGGCGGAACTGTGATCAGTGCGGACCTTACCTTCAATATCCACGGCAAGAGCGTTGCACGCGTGGGCGACATGACCGTTTGCCCCAAGTGCAAGGGGACTTTCCCGATCACGTCTGGGCCCGGCGACCTGGTGGACGGTGGAGGCAACGGCTATGCGCGCCACATGGACTCGACCGCATGCGGAGCGAAATTGATTTCCAGCCAGATCACCACGACCTGGTCCGATGAGTCGTCGATCGGCGATCCGGCCGCTGCGGAAAAGGCCGACGCCCTGGCGGCGGCATCGCAGATCGCGTCAAGCACGGGATCGGGTATCTGCCTGGACTGCCTGCTCAAGGCGGCCGCCACCGGCAGCGCGACCGTGGTGCGCGATTGAGCGCGCCGCCCGACGTGGTGACGCGGCTCGAGCAATTGCAGCAGAGCATAAGTCCGTTGCGCTTGTATGCGCTGGTGGAAGGCGCCCAGTACCGCGCGCATTTCGGCGAGCCATGCGTGACGAGAGCGGGTTTCCGCTCATTGTTCGCAGGCACGCAAGATGCTGCCCTGGCCCATGCCGGGCCGTGGTTGATCGATGCTGAACAAATTGGCGCCGAGTTCGTGGAGGCGCTGGCGATGCTGGAACATGCCGCTCCCGCAGTCAGCTGGTTGATCGCCCCGCAAACTCTGGAAGGCCTGGCGCAACTGCTGCAGCTCAATCTCGACACCGAACTGCCGGACGGGCGCTCTGCGCTGCTGCGCTTCTGGGACCCGCGTGTGCTGGTCAGCTTGGCCGAGGTGCTGGAACCGGTCCAGCGTGAAACGTTCTTCGCCCACATTCACGAATGGCATCTGCTGCATAAAGGGCAGCGGGTCTGGATAGGGAGACACCATGCTCAAGCTTAGTCAAGCGCAATGGGATCAGCTCCAGGAGCGCGACGCGTATCAATTCGTGGTGGCCTTATGCGATCAGTTCTTGGCTCGCCGGCCCGACATGCTGGATCAACCTGGCCGCGACGCGGTGCAGAACCGCATGCAGGCAGCACTGGATTACGCGGCCCGCGCCGGTTTCACGTCAACGCCGCATATCGTGCGTCTGCTGTATTTGGCGGCCGATGCGCCAGGCATACACGACGATCCGGCAGTCAATGCCTACCTGCGCAAGTCCGGTGCCACGCCAGAACAACGGCTCGATGACATGCTTGTGGTGCTGAACAAGAAACTCGAAGGAGGACGCTGATGGTAGCTATTGCATTTACCGCGATTGAAGCCGCAGTTGCGCGGGTGCTCGTCGCGCTGGGTGTTGGCGCGGTGGCCGGAGCCGCTGGCGAGGCTGCGCGCAAGCGCCAAAAGGAAGCCGACGAGGCCAAGGCCGCACCGATCGCGCGCGCGGACGTACGGACCAAGGAAAAATGCAAGAACTGCACAGCAGACGAAGGCAAGCCCTACCTGCGAAACACTGCGGGTTGGCCGGAAACCTCAATCGCCTACCAGATACGAATAACCCAGATGCCGCCGGCTCCTCCAGGTTTCCTCACCGAATGGGATTTCGGAGGTACAAAATTCGACGGATTCAGATCTGCAGAGTGTTTGCTCATGGAGGCCAAGGCGCGCTATGACCAGTTCTTCGATGAATGGGGAGGCTTTAAGTATCGCTTCCAAGACAAAATTTTCATGGGAATGCTTGACGAGGCGGTGAAACAGAACAACGCTGCCGTTCCCAAACCACCAATCCAGCTGCAATGGTATTTCATGGAACCGACCTCATACCGCTACATGTCTAAAATCTTATCCCGGGCAACCCCTCAGATCGAAGTTCTATACAGACCATGAAGAAAAGACCCTACATCAGCCACGATCTGGAAATTCGATTTCATGACGATGCGATCGGAAGTCCATCCGTTAAATTTCAGATGGACTACATCTTTAAATTACTTCAAGGGACAGCATCGCTCGACCCGCTACTTCAACCGGACCGATGGTTCCTGTCCACCGGAGAGAGAGATTCGTCCTATACGTATCATGCTTTTGATGATAAAGGACCTACTACCGCCGCGCTCGCGATTATCCAAGAAGAGAACAAAGAAAACACAGCTGCACAAAGTTTCTCGCTGTGGAACGGCGAGGAGGAGCAGACAACGGGCGCCTCGATCTCTTGTCTCTTTAACAGACAAGACGGTGTGTCGTCCAGTCTGACTATTGGCATGGACTCCGAGCCCGACGGATTTAGGTTGGGAGATTTCACTCAGGGAGTGAAAATGCTCACTGAATCGGCGCAACTCTACAAGCCGCTCTATTGCTCCATAAGTCCTGGGCAGTACGACGCTGTATTTCCCGATCGCCCTGGTGTTGGCTGGATGCTCTACCTGCCCCGGCTATTGACGATCCAGCAGGTGCCCGAGGCTCGGGCGCTGGTGCCTGTAACGGGCAAGGACGAGCAGGGCAAAGACCGCCAAATTGGCACCATCATCGTCAGCGTCACCGACACACCGTTTTCGGATCTGAATCCAGAACACGTCAAGATTGCCAATGCCATCGAAATCCGCCTGGTCGACCAGGACTTGCTGCCACGATACACGGATCTTTAAATTAGGTGATGCGGACAGTCGGTCGGGACAGTGACAATGCGTGCTGTTCCGACACAAAATTGAGCATTCTCACCATCGCCGCCCCCATTCTCGAGATTCAGCTTCTTATCCACGACCTGCTATTGAAATCCTGATAATGCCTGATATTCAATACCTTTATTTCCAGCATCCAGAATCCGTAAGCGTACTGACTTGAACGTTATCTCGGTGGGGAAGATCGATACATCATAGGTGACATCTTGGAAAAATGCGGGACGCGCCATATCATTAAAATATTCCCGATAAGTCAGACGCAGCACGCCTTTACTGATTCCTTGATAAATAAGTTCTCTTTTCATAGCGTCCTGTCGCGGCACGACAATTTCAGAGGAAGCGTACGCCAGCGGGTTAGCCAAGTCTGAGGACCACCACATTACATCAGATGCTACTTTTACTTGTTTTAGTAACCCCTTGTTTTCAAGGTCGGTGAAACATGCTGTTTTTCCGCCAATTATCATCTTAAAGGCAGGCTTTTCTGTGCAGTAAGCGGGCTGCCCCTCCACAATCGACTTCACCAGAAAGTCACCAGAACTTACTTGAACTTGGCCTCCGCCTATTGAAATGTTTGCAGAGTCGCGTAAAACATACCCGGTTTTACGCCAGTAGCGAAACTGAGAGAACAATACTTCACCGACGGGTACTGACGATTTAACGTTAAATTGGGGGGAATTACCAACTGCTTCCTCAACTTTATTTCCCTCGACTACAGTAACAGTTGTACATCCAGCCAATGCAAACCCTAGTATCGCCCAAAACATCGATTTCATTTTTTATCCTTGCGCCAGTAATTTCAATTCGCTCGCTGCTTACCATCAGTTGTCTTCTTCGTTCAGTGGAGAAATAACAATATTCTCAATCCTATTAACTGACAAAAATGCATTTGCGGCCTCAAATTTAGTGGATGGACGTACCACATCGGGAATTTTATATGTCCCAGGCTCAGCGTGATTTCTAATTAGAATCGCGATATCTTCTGGGGTCGGCTCTTTTGGCATATTACATTCCAAAGTGATTTTTTTGTCATCGATGGTAAAACTTACTAGGGAGCCGCGTTGATATTTATTCACTGAATTTCTCCTGTTTTCGATGTTTAAAAGCGATTGTCCGGTGCTAGCCGACAACGGCTTTCCCTAGATTACAGAATGGCCGTCTCGCCTTTCGGACCAGCCTTGTAATCGATACTCCAACGCCCAAGCGGAATGGCATATAGGACGTCCATCAAGCGTTTGTCATCGAAATACAGTGGCCCAGGGATATTGAAGCGAACCGCATAATGCGGGCCCTGCTTGGACATGTGGTCCACCTCAATTTTGAGGTCCTGAATCGTGCTAAATTCCTTCAGCAGTCCAGCGCGAAACGCCACCAATTCTTCGTCCGTCGCTACCACATTGCTAATCAAAATGTTTAGTTGGGCGTTCTCATATACTTCTGTACTCATAGCTATTTTTTCTCTTTTCTAATGGAAGCTACACTGACACTCGCTTAGCACAACGACGAGATTTCAGGGAGTCGTCTGCTGTCGGCCGAACTCGGCTGGTGTCTAGAGGATAACATCTTGCTCATCTGAAAAATACGCGAAATCTAACAGGGTTGTGCGGCAGCGTTGCATAAGAACGAATGGCGGCGAACAGTTAGAGCAGGGCGGCACCCCGTGAGGGAATGTGTAGCGGCGGTCAGTGAGAACAGCTGGCTTTACGGCTGTCCGTCTGGTCACCGACGGTCAAACCGTGTCACTTGCGGTTGCAGCTCGTCCAGACGTTGTTGGAGTCCCCGGATTTGTTCGCACAGTTCAACGACGCGCCGTTCGGCGCTCACCAATCGTGACTGAGCTGCGTCCCGCTGGCGGATAGCATCTTCCAGCCGTTCTGTCGCAGAGCGCCTGACTTTACTCTTCTTCAGTGCCACCTGCCGCTGCGACGGCGTGTCGTCGCGGTGAATTTCCAGGTAAGCTTGGATTTCGCGAATCAACGCCGGGAATCGCGCCTTGCGCAACGCGGACGGATCACAACCAGCCTCCCGAGCGACGTTGTTCTGGGTCACCGCCGTACCAGGCTCGACGATCTTAGGAGCGTTAGCCTTAAGGCGTTCGTATGCCTGCCGGAAGCGCTGCTCGGCACCGAGCGTATCAGCTTGCGATGACATTGAGGTAGCTCTCCATTCCACGGCGATCAGCAAGAAGTGCTTGGTATCGAGGACTGTTATCGGGCAGGCCGACCATTTCCTCTGCGATTCGCTGCAGGGCGATGCGTACCTGCGGCTCCTTCTCTCGGTCGAAGGCCACGTCCCGGCACGGCTTGCCACCGTCACCACCGGCGCAACGAGAAACTGATTCAACTCCGCCATAGTCGCACACGTCCACCTTCATGCATCCTCCCAGTCGATGCTCGCGGAAGCTGACTTTTCCGCTCCTGGCCCACTCGGTGAGAGTCTTCGTATCCTTCACTGTGAGAATGTTCACGAGGACGGCGTGCTTCTGTTCAGAGGCCTGGGGGAAGACAAAACGGTCGCTCATGGCCGTGAGAAGTTGCTTCGCCAGAGCCTCGTACATCGCCGTGATGATCGTCGTCTCGACGTTTTCGTTCAAGTGCAGGCGCGTATACCCACGCCCATAGTAAAGGGGCATCAAGCGCGAACAATGCTTCATCTGCTGCTGCATCGAGCTATCCGAGATGAGCCCGGACGCGAACATGTTTACCGCGCTGGTCCTCCGGTATTGATGCCATGCCAGTGGCCAGGGCAAGCCGACTGCGAATTTGTCGTCCGGAAGATTCGGCGTGAGTTGCCTCGCAACTTTCAGGTCCTCTTGTGTAACACAGAGCTGGGCACTGTCGAAGAGCTTCGGGTAGTATCGCGCGATCTCCGTCAAGCTGTCCACATCACGCCGAATATGGTAGGCGGTTAACTTGCCCCCTCCCCACGGTTCGCTTGCCATGCTGAACAGATACGGATCTTCTTTATCGGCGACCGTAGCTGCCACCTGCGGGTTATTCGCATCGCAGATCATTCGCAGCTCTGCAATAATCGACAGTGCTTGGATCGCTGTTTCCACGCTGGGACTTGCCACCCAACGGGCATCCGAATCTGGATCAGTTTTCGTCGTCTCTCCGCAGACTATAGGCACCCGGCCCAATTTCTCGTCCTGCTCCCATACGAGACAGCTAGTGCGTAGAGAGGCCACTTCTTCCTTGCGCTGCAGGGTAAAGTTGGCCACGTACGCGAGACCGGCAGCAGTGACTAAGCTAAGGTAGCTGGAAAGTTGCTGCACGGACAGTGATTTGCGTTCGACGTTGAGCCATTTCTGGAACAAGGCGGTCAAGCCGAATCGATCGGCGATATCCACGAAGGGCCCATGGTAGGTGCATCCAATGCGCACCAGCGAGTTCTTAGTGAACGGAACCTTACCGGGGTCCTTGTCACGTTGCACGGCTGCTTCGATTGAGCCGTAGTTGCCCACATAGGCATCGAGACAATACCGGAAGCAGGCTTGCACCTGCTCACGGTAAGCAAGGAATTCAACGAGGCATTCGCGGAGCCGCTCTACCTGATAAACCCAAATTCGGGGCGGGATGTACGGGGTCTGCACCTTGTCGTGATCCGGCATAGCAATCGCTAAGCGCTTCAGCCCATACAGATCAAGGATAGTAAGTCCCAGCGCCTCGCGAGCGTCGTACAGCCGGTGCAATTCGGTGATTGTACTTTCATACCTACTCGGTGCCAGCACAGCAGGGACTTGCTCAAGGACCTTCGGGAATTGCATCAGGTTAGACACCAGTATGCCGTTCCGGCTGCACACAGCGACGATCGAGCGGACCACCGTAAAGGCTCTTTGAAGTGTGCCGGCCGCCCTGACCGGCCGCGGCCCCCACATGCGCCAAGTGACGATCAATCTCAAGATGTCAGCATTGGCTCTGTCCAGCGGATCGGTCTTGCAGCTTGCCCCGTCGCCGAAGTTAAGCTTGAAGATCGTTCCCGCGATCGGAGTGAGGTCCCACACCGAATCGCCCCATCGCGAAAGCACAGTGCCGTCACGGTCAATGCTGACGGGCCAGTCACGAGCTGGTGGCCAAGTTGATGGCCTGAAAGTCGGAGACGTTGGGGTGATCCAGTCAGCTCGGATTCCATGCCTCATTTCGGCAAGCACTAATTTCATACCGGCTCTCCCTCAACTGCTTCGATCAAACGGCGCCACTCCGGGTGATAGTTGCCTTCGTCAATTCTGGCGCAGGCTTCCTCAACCCAAGCTCGCCGAGCATTATTCGAATCGCGGAACCATGCGAGTTTGTTACTCATGCGCATAACCGCGTGATAAGCCGGATGCTCCGAGTGCTGCGCTCCCTGGGGTGGTCGATAGCGACTGAGTTCTAGAGATTTGAGGTAGCGAAAGCATGCCAGAGCCCAGACGTAGTCAAGCGAGTCAATGTCGCGATGGTGTTCGCACCACAGGCAACCGGAGGGATGAATACAGTCTGGCGCTGTTGCAGCCACCGGCTTGAATAAGACCATCGACGGAGTACCGTCGCAGGCTCCGGGCGCGGCTGCTTGCAGAGGACTCGACTTGCAAAGTGCTGGATCGGCAGTTCTCCAGAACCGCGTGACCTCTCCGATGGCTCGCTGCTGAGAGGGGCGTTCGTAGACGTGCAGGAGGGTCTCCCTCTGATGCTGCGCCATTTCCGCTGTTAAGTCGGTATCACCACTGCGTCGGAGTAACCAATTCACACGCGTACTGCGAAGGGAGCTAGGAGGAAGCCAAGCTACACCTGCATCCTTGCATGCTTGCTGAATTGGGAGGAACGAAGGCCGCGACGACTCATGCGTTCCGCGATAGCGTATTAACGGAAACAGACGAATTTCAGCTGGGAATATTTTTCTACGCCAGTCAAGATAGCGCTCGAAGTGATTGCGATACTCCTTAAAAATATCAAAGAGCACCTCCCCTCCGCGTCGCGCCTTATAGTCTCTAACCTTATAACCGTCGAGGTCGCTGGCATAGCTAAAATGCCGCAGTTCGAGTTGATAAGCCTGGGACAGATTCATACCTGTCTGGCCGATGAACATGAGGAGCTCGGCCAAAATTCGTAGATTCAGGATGTGCCGTCTCGCTTCAGGCGACTTGTTGCTTTCATACGCGGCGTGGCGCAGCGCCCGCTTCGCAAGACGCGAACTCTCAAGAAAAGCGGTGCGCTCAACAGCAGCCTTAGGTGCGTGTAGTCCTGCATTCTGAACCAATTCGCCACCAGCGCGCAATGGGATACGAAAAGGTCGCGCTCCCCAAATTACGTCGAGTGTCAGCCCATCACAAATGTCTTGCATGAGACGACCGAAAGCGAAGGTCGCTTCAAGATTCTGCTTGTCCGCCACTCGCCCTTGCGGCGTCTTCCGGCCTTTGGGCTCCCGGACCCGGGTCAATTCAATCATCGGCGTCTCCCGACCTACGACGTGGTCCAGAATCTGGCCGACCGACCTGCTCAAGGTGTAGGCTGTGTGGGGTTTGATTGCCTTAGCAACCTTCAGACGATGCTGGAGCATGTCTGTCCAATGAACATAGTTGGTCTGTACTGTCTCCAAATTCAGATCAAGGCCGGCACTCTCCACCCAGCCGACGAAAGTGATCAGGTTTCTGATCTGCGTCTTGGTCGTTGCCTGACTGCCGCCAGACGCCAGCTTCCCTGAGATAGCCTCGTGTGCGCGCCTAACGACTTCGATTCGCTCAGGTAGTGGTAGACCCAGCTCCCCAGCCAGGATAGAGGCAGAAGCCTGGCGAATGGGCATCGATGCACCGCCGTGATAGAGCAGCCGCTTGAGGTCAAGTGGTGTCTCGTTCCGGCCCTGCTCGTATCCTGGGAACGTCAGGTCAGGCAAGCGCATTTCATCACGCATGGTAGTTGTTCCAATCGCGATTCAGGATGCCTGAGAACGCCACTGTGAACTCGTTGGAAATCAGCGCCTTAACAGGAGCCTGCTGGACGAACCGGACGTAGCGCATCGTCGTTGCCTCATCCTTGTGTAGCATGGCATCTCTGACGAACGCCACGGCAGCCGCTTGACTGGTGACTCTCAACGCAAGTTCCATCAACCATGTCCCATAGGTGCATCGGGTTTGGTGGAACTTGAACGTCTGCATAAACCGGAGGCCCGCCGCCGTGGCCCGACGCCGTAGGTCCGTCATCAACCGATTAAATGAAGACTGCTGGTACGGATTACCCCTCGAAGTCAAAAACAGAAGACCACGATGCTCCTTCGATGCATGGGCTTGCCTGCGCAGACGCTCCATCGAGTAGGCATAACTCTTTAGCGTGCCGACCAGGAAAGCGGGCACCAGCAAATCGCCACTGACGTCGAACTTGGTGCTAATACCGGTTCCAGGTCCTACCGGCATGCGACAGAAGCCCGGCATGCTGGGATCAGATAATGCGTCTTCCAGATTGCGAATGGAAATCGAGGTGATGGTGCCAATACGTGCGCCGGTAAGCATCCCAATGGATAGCATTAGGTGCAATTCGATGAGGTTCTCGTTTGCCGTAAATTTCAGCAGCGCTTGCGCATCGCGGCCCTGCAAGGCGACAAGCCCGTCTTCAAGCATAAGACCGGGCCTTGCCCGGTTGGGAATCGACAGTTCCGACTTCATCCGAAGAAGCGTGCGCTGAAAACCCACTGAGTCGTGATACCGCAGAACCACCGCCTCGTCCCGCCACATGGGCGACTGTCGACCCACAAAGCCATAGACCTGAGCATGGCGATAGAACTGGATCACGGCTAGCATGCGTACTGTGGCGGTGCTGGGACGGATCACCCCGCGCTTCCTCTGGGCGATAAGCTCACCTCGGAAACGTACGATGGTGCGGTCCGCCATGCGTTCGGGGAAATGGCGCCAGTCCTGCTGCTCCGCCTCCAGCCAGTCTGCATAGGCGCCCAAGTGCTTCATAAGGCTGGTGACCGTTTTGATGTGTCCACCGACGGAGCTGGTTACCTTCATCAGCGCCCAGTGGTTAACCTCAGACCAAGGCTCGCCGTTACTCCAAAAAATCTGCGGAAGGTTAGCCACCGGTCGGCCGAGCTTATCGTTCTTCCATTGGATGCGGCCCTCCTCTACAACCTCTCGCATAGGCTGGAACTGGATAGTCTCAAGGCGGGCCATCAGCAGATGCGCGCGCGGGCGATGTAAATATGAGGTGTGAGACCTTGAGTTATCAGCAACTTCGCATTCGACACCTTAACCATTCTCAGCTTCCGTCATTAGCATTTTTTCATCACCGATGTCCATGCTATGCCAGTAAATGGTTGTGTGTCAATGAGTGTGAATTCGGGGTTGTATTCGACCCAGCTGACGGTGCGCGTGACCGACATCAACGGCGCCAACCACCTGGGCAACGACTCGATGATCTCGATGATCTCCGAGGCGCGCGCCCGCTTCCTGTACGAGTTCGGCGTGCAGGAAACCGGCAGCGACGGCGTCGGCATCATCGTCACCGACCTGGCCACCACCTACAAGGCCGAGGCCCACGCGCGCGACCAGCTGCTGTTCGAGATCGGCGTGATGGACTTCAACGCCTACGGCGGCGACATCACCTTCCGCGTGACCCGTCCCAAGGACGGCAAGCTGGTGGCGATGGCCAAGTCCGGCTTCGTCTTCTTCAACTACCAGAGCGGCCAGGTGACGCCGATGGCGCCGGAGTTCCTGGCCAAGTTCCCCAAGGTCAACCGCATCGGCTGAGCGCGCGCGTCAGCGCTTGGCCACCTTGGGCACGATGGTCTTGTTGAACCAGTCATCCAGCATCTGCTTCTCGTAGCGCAGGGTGTCGCCGTCGTGGTAGCGGCTGATGCCCTGCATGTAGTTCATGTCCGAGACCTGCTCGTCGCCGCTGCGCAGCACCTTGCCGTCCTGCTCCAGCGTGTAGTGCAGGCGCATGCGCGGCCAGTCGGCGCCGCCGTTGAGCACGCGGATGTCCTCGCCGCCATTGCGGCGCGGCCACATGCGGCCGGCCATGTCGATGTCCAGCACTTCGATCTTCAGGTTCTGGCCGGGCGGCAGCTTGGCGTTGAGCGTGGCGAAATAGTCGCTGAAATCCTTGAGCACGCGCGCGCGGTCGATGGCGTTGCGCGGCACGTCGGTGAAGTCCTCCGGCTTGACATAGCTGACGCTGACGTCGGCCCAGGCGGCGCCGGCCAGCAGCGCCAACGACGCGGCCAGCATGGTACGGATGGATGCTCGCATTTGCTTCTCCTTCACAGTTGATGCTTTCAATATAGCCCGTTTCGCCGGCGCGAACCGCTTTTGAAGCGCTTTGTTACCAAACTTACCTGGCCCGATGTCACGCCCCTGTCATAACAAATTCTTAATATTACGCCCGTCGAGGTGCAGCCACCACCTCGCATGATGCCGCGCCCGGCGCCGGCACATGGAACGGCCACAACTACAACAGGATTTTCCCATGACCGAGTCCCTCGATCTGTCCCGCCGCAGCATCCTCAAGTTCCTGTCCAGCGCGCCGTTGCTGCCGCTGGCAGGCGGCAGCGCGACCGCTGCCCTGCTGTCGGCCTGCGGCGGCGGCGACACCGCCGCGCAAGCACCGCAACTGCTGTCCGTCACCTTCACCGGCATGGCCGCGCCATCGCTGGCCAACGCCGCCGCCATGGCCACCACCACGGTCGGCTCGACGCTGAACCTGACCTATTCCGACGGCAAGACCCAGCCCTACTCGCTGGCCTACCAGACCTTCTTCATCACCGGCGCGAACGTGCCCAACGGCAGCGGCGGCACCATCCTGGCCGGCGGCTACTACGACATCAACAACCGCCCGATCATCGACAAGACCGATGCTGGCGGCCGCCAGTTCTTCTCGGACTGCCCGGACGGCACCTCGCTGCTCAAGCTGGCCGCGCCGACCGTGCCCGGCATCAAGGGCAACACCGTGTTCGCCGTGGTGCAGTTCGAATACGCCACCCGCAACGTCAAGGGCGACTCGATGTACGGCATGCTGCCGTCGCCGATCGCCGTGCTGACCCTGGACCAGGACAAGACCACCGGCGCGCTGTCGCTGGTCAAGTACCACAACGTCAACACCGCCGGCGTCAACGGCCTGTGGATCACCTGCGGCGCCAGCCGCTCGCCGTGGAACACCCACCTGTCGAGCGAAGAGTACGAGCCGGACGCGACCAGCATCGCCAGCAACGCCCAGTTCGCCAACTTCAGCACCAACCTGTTCGGCGACGCCACCAAGGCCAACCCCTACCACTACGGCCACATGCCGGAGATCACCGTCAACCCGGACGGCACCGGCAGCATCAAGAAGCACTACTGCATGGGCCGCATCTCGCACGAGCTGGTGCAGGTGATGCCGGACGAGCGCACCGCGCTGATGGGCGATGACGCCACCAACGGCGGCCTGTTCATGTTCGTGGCCGACAAGGCGCAGGACCTGTCCTCCGGCACCCTGTACGTGGCCAAGTGGACGCAGAAAACCGCCGAGAACGGCGGCTCGGCCTCGCTGTCGTGGATCAAGCTGGGCAGCGCCACCAGCGCCGAGATCAAGGCCCTGGCCGACTCGCTGAAGGCGGCCGACATCCTTAGCGTCAAGACCAGCGATCCGTCGGACGCCACGTACACCAAGATCCCGTTCAGCGGCAAGACCAACTGGATCAAGATCGTGCCGGGCAAGGAGAAGGCCGCGGCCTTCCTGGAGACCCACCGCTACGCCGCGTTCAAGGGCGGCAGCATGGGCTTCACCAAGATGGAAGGCACGACCGTCAACGCCAAGGACAAGATCGCGTACTCGGCGATGAGCTACATCAACGGCGCCATGAAGGACGGTTCGGGCGGCATCAAGATCCAGGGCCCGAGCGCCGGCATCGTGTACGCGCTGAACCTGAAGGCCGGCCAGGTGGACGACACCGGCGCCGCCATCAACAGCGAATGGGTGCCGGTCGACATGGCCGCCGTGCCGGCGCTGGTGGGCGAGGACCTGGCCAAGCCGGACGACCTGGGCAACCTGGCCAATCCGGACAAGATCGCCAATCCGGACAACATCAAGTTCTCGGAAAAGCTGCGCACCCTGTTCATCGGCGAGGACAGCGGCCTGCACGTCAACAACTTCCTGTGGGCCTACAACGTCGACACCAAGTCGCTGACGCGCCTGCTGTCGACGCCGGCCGGCGCCGAGTCGACCGGCCTGCACGCGGTCGATGACATGAACGGCTTCGCCTACATCATGAGCAACTTCCAGCACCCGGGCGACTGGGAAGCGATGCACAGCAAGGTGCAGCCGACGCTGGACCCGCTGATCCGCGCCAACTACCGCGACCGCTTCGGCGCCGCCGTCGGCTACCTGACCGGCTTCCCGACGCTGAACTAAGTCACCCCAGCTGTCCCGGCCCGCAACGCGCGTCAAGCGCCTTGCGGGCTTTTTTGCGTCCAGTGCTCCAGCCGGGCGGCCAGCAGGCGCTCGGCTGGCAGCAGCATCTGGTATTCGGCGGCGATGATCTTGTTGGGCAGGGCGTCGAGCGCGTAACGCGCCTCGGCCGCGCCGCGGGCCGCGCACAAGATCAAGCCGACCGGCGGATTTTCCTCCGGCTTGGTCCAGTGCTCGCGGGCGTAGTTCAGATAGAGATGCATCTGGCCGGCATCGGCGGCGCCGAACTTGCCGGTCTTCAGTTCGATCACGACCAGGCACTTCAGGCGGCGATGGAAGAACAGCAGGTCGATGCGGAACCAGCTGTCGTCGAGGCGCAGGCGGCGCTGGCGTCCGACGAAGGCGAAATCGTCGCCCAGTTCCAGCAGGAAGTCGGCCATATGCTGGATCAGGGCGTCTTCCAGGTCGGACTCCGAGTATTCGTCCTTCAGGTCGAGGAACTCCAGCACGAAGGGATCTTTGATCGCCTGTTCCGGCGTGATGAAATCCTCCGGCTGCGGCTGCGCGCCCTGCACCAGCATCTTGGCCTGGTTCCTGGACAGCGCGGTGCGCTCGTAGAACTGACTGTTGACCTGACGGTCCAGCTGGCGGACCGACCAGCCGCCGCGCAGCGCCTCCGTTTCGTAGAACAGCCTGGCGGTGGCGTCTTTCACCGACATCAGGCGCACGTAGGCCGACCAAGGTAAAAGCAATTCTCCAGACGCTGTCTGGAGAATTTCCGGCCAGAACAAATAGAATTTACGCATCTGCAGCAAGTTCTGTTTGCTGAAGCCGCGGCCGAAGCGTTTGGTAAGGTCCGTACCCAAGCGCTCAATCAACTCCTCCCCGTAGGCCGCACGTACGCCTCCTGCCTGTTCGCTCTCGACAATCCGCCGGCCAATCTCCCAATAGGCGGCTGTCATCACCGCGTTTACGCTGCGCGCGGCGGCCCGGCGCGAGGATTCCAGTAGCTCGACGATCTGCGTATGGATGTGGGCGTAGTTGGCGATTAGCATGTTTTCGCGCTCCGGCCATGAGGATACTTAAATCGTAGTCCCCATTACTTGCACGCCCTTAGACCCGCATCAAAGTAACCGCGCCGCCTCCGCCGCAAGTTTGTTGCACAACCCACCAAAATATTTCTCACAGAGATAGCAATATTGCCAAAAACGAAGTATTGTTCCGGTTGCACATGGCGTTACAGCAGACTAACGCTGCGCCGTCGTGGATCAGCGCGCCGTACAATCAGAGTGCCCGGTCAGCTCCGGAGTGTTGTGCAAGGCAGCAGGAATTTTTGTTGCCTGTTGTCAATATCCGTGGGTAAGACTACAATCGAAAAACTCATTCAGTCGTGCCATTTTGCGGAACTCGTCCCTATGTCTTTTTTGTCTGCTGCCTCGCCTAAGCTGGCGCCCTGGAAAGTCCTGTTGGTCGACGACGAACCGGACATCCACGACATCACGAAGCTGACGCTGAGCCGCTTCCGCCTCGACGGCCGCGCCCTCAGCTTCGTGCACGCCTACAGCGGCGCCGAAGCCAAGGAAGTGCTGGCGCGCGAGGCCGACGTGGCGCTGGTGTTCCTGGACGTCGTGATGGAGAAGGAAGACAGCGGCCTGGAGGTCGCGCGCTGGATGCGCGAGGACCTCGACAACCAGTTCACCCGCATCGTGCTGCGCACCGGCCAGCCCGGCCAGGCCCCCGAGGAACGCGTGATCGTCAACTACGACATCAACGACTACAAGGAAAAGACCGAGCTCGACCGCACAAAGCTGTTCACCACCACCTTTGCCGCGCTGCGCGCCTACCGCGACATCATGAAGGTCGAGGAGGCCCGCCGCCAGCAGCTCAACTACCGCGAAGGCCTGGAGCGCGTGATCGCCGCCTCGGCCCACATCTTCCAGCAGCGTAACCTGAAGGACTTCGCCAACGGCCTGCTGCAGCAGGTGGTGGCGCTGCTGCGGCTGGAGCACAGCATGCTGCTGCGCCTGCGCGGCGCCACCGCCATCACCGGCGAGAACGATTACGAAATCCTGGCCCAGATCGGCGACGAGGACGGCACCCTGCTCAGCCCCGACGTGCTGGCCCAGCTTGACGCCGCCAAGAGCAACAAGATCTCGCGCGTCGAGGGCGACACCTACATCGGCTACTTCCCCAACAGCAGCGGCAAGGCGTCGCTGCTGGTGCTCAAGGGCGTCGACGAAATCTCCGAGATCGACACCAAGCTGCTGGAGGTGTTCTGCTCCGGCGTCGCCATCGCCTTCGATAATATTTTGCTGACCCAGGAAATCACCGACACCCAGGCCGAGCTGATCCTGCGCCTGGGCGACGTGGTCGAGTCGCGCTCTAACGAGGCGGGCAACCACGTGCGCCGCATGTCCGAGGTGTGCCACCTGCTGGCCCAGGCGTCCGGCATGCCGGAGGACGAGACGGCCGTGCTGCGCCACGCCGCGCCGATGCACGACATCGGCAAGATCGCCACGCCGGACGCGGTGCTGCTCAAGCCGGGCAAGCTCGACGCGGCCGAATGGGAAATCATGAAGCAGCACCCGACCGTCGGCCTGTCCATCCTGGACGGCTCGCAGCGCCCGATCCTGAAAGCGGCCGCCGTGATCGCCCACCAGCACCACGAGAAGTTCGACGGCAGCGGCTATCCACAGGGCCTCAAGGGCCACGACATCCACCTGTACGCGCGCATCGTCGCCGTGGCCGACGTGTTCGACGCGCTGATGCACAAGCGCTGCTACAAGGAAGCCTGGCCGATCGACCAGGTGGTGGCGCATTTGCGCGAAGTGGCCGGCCACCATCTCGACCCGCTGTATGTCGACCTGCTGTGCCAGAACATCGACAAGGCGGTCGCCATCAACGAGCGCTTCCCGGACTGACAACATAAGCATATACACAATCGATTGTTGTTAAACTGAATTCCTTGCCCTTAAGATCGTGGTCCGGTCCAGACCACGCAAGGAATCCAGCATGCCCCAGCACAGCCACCCGCACGCCCTCCCCCCATTGCCTTTGCGCCGCAGCGTGCTCGCCTGCGCGCTGCTGCTGGCCGCGCAGCCCGGGCTGCACGCGCAGCAAACGCCAATCACGCCGGCCGCGCCGGCCGCCGACGCCGCCATCGACCAGGTCACCGTGGTCGGCTCGCGCGCACGCAACCGCACCGTGTACGACAGCGCCGTGCCGATCGACCGCTTCGGCGCGCGCGAGGTGGAGAACGCGCTGGCCAGCGGCGAACTGGGCGCGGCCCTGCAGAACCTGGCGCCATCGATCAACTTCCCGCGCATCGAATCAAGCGGCGCCTCCGACTCGGTGCGCGGCGTGCAGCTGCGCGGCCTGGCGCCGGACCAGGTGCTGGTGCTGATCAACGGCAAGCGCCGCCACGCCAGCGCCGTGCTGGACACCGAGAGCAGCTTCGCCGGCACCGTGCCGGTCGACATCAACGCCATTCCGCCTGGCGCCATCGACCACATCGAGATCCTGCGCGACGGCGCCGGCGCCCAGTACGGCAGCGACGCCGTGGCCGGCGTCATCAACATCGTGCTGAAGAACGCGCGCAGCGGCGGCTCGGCCTCGCTCGGCTACGGCGCCAACCACACCGACTTCAAACCCACCAACGAAACCAAGACCGACGGCCAGACCAAGACCGCCAGCGCCGACTACGGCGTGCCGCTGGGCGACGCCGGCTTCCTGCGCTTCGGCTTCGACACCCGCAGCCGCGCGCCGACCCAGCGCGCCGGCTTCAGCGACGCCGGCTGGACTTCGTGGAACTCGACCGCGGCCGACCTGGTGCTGGACGGCAAGGTGGTGTTCAAGTCCGGCGACTCGCACCAGAACAACAACTACCTGTTCTACAACGCGCTGCTGCCGCTGGCGGATGGCGTCGACGCGTATTCCTTCGCCACCGTCAACCAGCGCAAGTCCGACGGCAGCGCCTACTTCCGCTATCCGGGCGACCCGTCCAACGTGCCGGCGCTGTACCCGGCCGGCTACCGTCCGGTGACCAAGGGCGACATGAGCGACGTCAGCCTGGTGGCCGGCGCCCGCTTCACCCGCGCCGGCTGGAACTGGGACCTGAGCGTCCGCCACGGCGCCAACCTGTTCCGCTACGACCTCGACCATTCGGCCAACGCCTCGCTGGGCGCGCAAAGCCCGACCAGCTTCCACCTGGCCAGCTTCGACTTCCGCCAGAACGCCCTGAACGCCGACCTCACGCGCGAGCTCGATCTGGGCCTGGGCGCGCCACTCAACCTGGCGCTGGGCGCCGAGACCATGCACGAGACCTACCGCAGCTCGCCGGGCGACGCCGCCTCCTACGCGGCCGGCCCCGTGACGGACGCGCCGCCGGGCGCGCAAGCCGGCCCAGGCCTGCGCCCGCAGGATGCCTTCGACGGCGGCCGTTCGATCCGCTCGGTGTACGCCGACGTCGAGAGCGACATCACCAGCCGCCTGCTGCTGGGCGCGGCCGCGCGCTACTCGCACTACAGCGACTTCGGCAGCGCCAGCACCGGCAAGCTGTCCGCGCGCTACAAGCTGAGCGAGTCCTTCCTGCTGCGCGGTTCCTTGTCCAACAGCTTCCGCGCGCCGGCGCTGGTACAGACCGGCTTCCGCTTCTCCACGCTCAACTTCAACAGCGACGGCAGCGGCCTACAGACCGCCTCGCTGCTGCCGGCCAGCGATCCGCTGGCGCGCAGCTTCGGCGCCGAGGCGCTCAAGCCGGAGAAGTCGACCAACCTGTCGCTGGGCCTGGCGTGGCGCCCGCAGCGCAACACCAGTGTCACGCTGGACGCCTACCGCATCAAGATCCGCGACCGCATCACCCGCACCAGCGACCTGCAGAGCGACGCCGCCACCGCCTACTTGGCCGGCATCGGCCGCAGCGACATCCAGTCGGTGGCCTACCTGGCCAACCTGCTCGACACCAGCACCACCGGCGTCGACGCGGTGCTGAACCACGACCTGTCCATCGCCGGCGGCAAGCTGGACCTGAACGCCGCGCTCAACCTGAACAAGACCCGCCTGGACCGCGTGCGCCAGGGCTCGGCCGCGCTGGCCGCCATCGATCCGTCGCTGACCTTGCTGACCGACACCAGCCTGTACCGCATCCGCCACGCCTCGCCCACCAGCAAGCTGGTGCTGAGCGCGGACTGGCAGGCCGCGCGCTGGAGCCTGCTCGCGCGCGCCACGCGCTTCGGCCCGCTCAAGGACTTCTCGTACGACAGCGACGCGCCGCTCGACGACGGCGTGCACGCGCAATCGTTCGGCGCGGTGTGGTCGGTGGACCTGGAGGCGCAGTACAAGCTGGGCAAGCAACTGACCCTGGCCGTCGGCGGCGACAACATCCTCGACCGCTATCCCGAGCGCGTGCGCCAGACCAACAACGCCACCTACGGCGGCGCGCTGCCGTACAACTTCATCAACCCGATCGGCGTCAACGGCGCGTATTTCTACGGCCGCCTGCGCTACACTTTCTAACCTGAGGACTCCATGAAGCTCACCCGCATTTCCGCCCTGTTCGCCGCCGTCTGCCTCAGCACGCTGATGGCCGCGCAAGCCCACGCCAGCAACGCCCTGGTCCTGCTGACCGACTTCGGCACCTCGGACGGCGCCGTCTCCGCCATGCACGGCGTGGCCTATGGCGTCGATCCGCAACTGCACGTCTCCGACCTGACCCACAACATCCCCGACTACGACATCTGGCTGGGCGCCTACCGCCTGTACCAGACCGCCAACTACTGGCCGCAGGGCAGCGTGTTCGTGGCGGTGGTCGATCCGGGCGTGGGCACCACGCGCAAGTCGGTGGTGCTCAAGACCAAACAGGGCCGCTACTTCGTCGGCCCCGACAACGGCCTGTTCACGCTGATCGCCGAGCGCGACGGCGTGGCCGAGCTGCGCGAGATCGACGAGAACGTCAACCGCCTGGCCGGCTCCGGCGAGTCCTACACCTTCCACGGCCGCGACGTGTACGCCTACGTCGGCGCGCGGCTGGCCTCGGGCGCGATCAGCTTCGAGCAGGTCGGCCCGGTGCTGCCGAGCGAGTCGGTGGTGAAGATCCCGTACCAGAAGGCGGTCCGCCAGGGCAACGTCGTGCGCGGCATCATCCCGGTGCTGGACATCAAGTACGGCAACGTCTGGACCAACATCCCGAAAGCGCTGTTCGACGAGCTGGGCATCGGCGTGCACGAGCGCGTGCAGGTGCGCATCCTGCACAAGGGCAAGCAGGTGGACAAGGTGGTGGCGCCGTTCGAGCACACCTTCGGCGGCGTCGCCCAGGGCAAGCCGCTGGTCTACCTGAACAGCCTGCTGGACGTGGCGGTGGCCGTCAGCCAGGGCAACTACGCCAAGCAGCACCACATCGATTCGGGCGTGGACTGGGAAGTGGAGATCAGCAAGGCCGCCAAGTAAGCGGCTGCCTTACTTGCGCTTGACCTTGGGGAAGCGCAGCTTGTAGTGCAGCCCCATGCCCGGCGCGCTGACCACCTTGACGGTGCCGCCCAGCGCGCCCGTCACCAGGTTGTACAGGATGTGCGCGCCCAGCCCGCTGCCGCCCGAGCCGCGCTTGGTGGTGAAGAAGGGATCGAACAGCTGCGCCAGCGTGGCGCTGTCCATGCCGACGCCGTCGTCGCTGAACTGGAAGTCGACGAAGTCGCCGTCAACCTTGCCGCTGATCTTGATCTTGCCGGACTGCCCCTCCTCGAAGCCGTGCACCAGCGAGTTCACCACCATGTTGGTGACGATCTGCGACACCGCGCCGGGGAAGCTGGCCATGTTGATGTGCTCGTCGCAATCGATCTCCACCGCGATGGGCTTGCCCTTGAGCTTGGGCTGCAGCGACAGCAGCACCTCGTCCAGGTACTTGCGCAGGTTGAAGCTGCGGATATCGTCGGACGACTGGTCCACCGCCACCTGCTTGAAGCTGCGCACCAGCGCGGCCGCGCGCTGGGTGTTGGTGGTCATGATGCGCAGCGATTGCGCGATGATGTCGAAGAACTGGTTCAGGCCGTCCTCGTCCAGCGTGCCGTTGGCCATGTCCTCGCGCGTGAGCTTGAGCTCCTCCACCAGGTGGCTGGTGGCGGTCACGCAGATGCCCAGCGGCGTGTTGATCTCGTGCGCCACGCCGGCCACCAGCCGGCCCAGCGAGGCCAGCTTCTCCTGCCGCACCAGCTCGCCCTGCGCGTCCTTGAGCGAGGTCAGCGCGTTTTCCAGCGCCGCGTTCTGCTCCTCCAGCGCCTCCTTGGCGCGGCGGATCTCGCGGTCGGCCTGCATGCGCGCGATCGCCACCGCCACGTGGCTGGCCATGAAGGCCAGGATGTCGAGGTCGGCCTGGGTGTAGGTCACCGTCTCGTCGTAGCTCTGCACGATGATCACGCCGTAGGCCACGTCGCCCAGCAGCATCGGCGCGCCCATCCAGCTGGCGATGTCGGTGTTGCCCAGCGGGTGCTCCATCTCGCCGCTGTCGACCAGCGCCTGGAAGCCGGCGCGGTCCAGCAGCATGGCCTGCTTGCGCTGCAAAATGTACGAGGACATGCCGACCCCGTAGTCGAAGCGCTTGACCGGCGCGTGCTCGTCCTTCTGGTCGACAAAATACGGGATGCTGATTTCCTTGGTGTCGGCGTGGTACAGCGCCATCAGGAAGTTCTGCGCCGGCACCAGCTCGCTGATGATCTGGTGCAGCCGCATGTTCAGGCGGCTGCCGCCGGTGGCGGTGGCCGACAGGTTGGCCAGCTCGTACAGCGCGCGCTGGATGGCCTCGGCGCGCCGCCGCTCGGCCACCTCGTGCGACAGCTGGGCGGTGCGCTCCTGCACCGCGCGCTCGAGCCGGTCCATGCTCTGCAGGCCCTGCAGCGCGCTCGACACGTGGTTGGCGATCAGCGCGAACAGCGCCTGGTCTTCCTCGCTGAAGGTGTGCTGCTTGTCGTAGCTCTGGATCACGATGGCGCCCAGCGCCTGGTGGTTCTGGTCCAGCAGCGGGCAGCCCATCCAGTGCTCGGCGATGGTGCCGATGCCGAAACCGGCGTTGGCCTCGCGCCGCGACAGGTGCTCGGCCGCCGTCATCACCATGCGCTCGCGGGTGGCGATCACGGTGGCGGTCGGCGACTCGCCCTCGACCAGCTCGAACCATTCGTCGCGGCTGGGCGGGTCGTCCACCTCGTCGACGAAATACACGAAACGCACCTGGTTGCCCGGCCCGTCGCGGTCGCTCAACGCCACGAAGAAGTTGGCCGCGTACATGATGCGTCCGAGCGCCGCGTGCACGGCCTGCAGGAACTCGCTGATATCGGTGCAGCTGCTCGACTTCTGCCCGATTTCAAGCAACATGGCCTGGACGGCTTCCAGGCGGGTGAGGCGACTTTCCATCGATTTTCCTAGTGTGGGCTAATGCGCATAGGAAATACTAGCAGGTCCGGCCCACGCCGGCCACCGAAACAAAAACAGCCAGGCCGTCCTGCGACGGCCTGGCTGTTCGCTTGCGCGGAAAAAGCTTAGGCGTTGCCGGCTTGCTTGCGGCGACGCGCGATGACGCCCACCAGGCCCAGGCCGCCGAGCAGCATGGCGTAGGTTTCCGGTTCCGGCACCGGCGTCACGGTCACGCCCAGCGAATACGAGCCGGCCGACTTGGACACGGCGCTGCCGCTCACCGCCAGGTAGTAGTTGCCGGCGCCCAGCACGGCCGAACTCAGCTGCCAAATATCGGAGGCACCGGTCGACACCTGGTTACCGGTCATCAGCAAGCCGCTGGTGCCGTACAGCGCCAGGTTGGTGATGTCCAGGCCGTTCTTGGCATTGCCGGTGTACGACAGCAGGTCGCCCGTGATGGTCGACGCGCCGGTCAGGGTGAAGGTGTATTTGTCGGTGAAGGTGTCACCGGCGTGGTTGCCGGTGATCATGTGGCCGACATAATCCGCACCGCTGCTCAGGTCCAGCGCGGTGTCGGGATTGCTGATGTCGGCCGCCATCGCGCCTTGCGACAGGAAAGCGGCGCCGGTCATGACCAGGGCGCCAGCCAGGGCTTTGATTTTAATCATCTCTAACTCCTAAAAAAAGGGAGTCCAAAATGTAGCAGCCTCGTCCTCGCCGACCGGCCCCGCACAATTGAATGTTACATCCGCTTACACGTTTATTTAACGAAATCTTAATTCTAGTAAAGAACTAATGATTTGAGTAACTACGGTTTACGATAGCCGCTGTCGATCCAGGCTGCGGCGCTGGTCACGCTGAGCTTGAAAGTGGGCGCCACCCGCACCCGCGCCAGCTCCTCGCCGTAGGAATCGAAGGCGCTCAGCGTGGCGTAGGGGTCGTCCTCGTCGGGCACGATGTCGAGGTTGACCCGGACCTGGCCGCCTTCGCCGTTGACGAACACGTTCTTGTGCAGCTGGGCGTGCAACTGCTGCTCATGGCGGCGGATCACCTCGTTGGCGGTCTTGACCAGCGTGTTGAAGGCGTTGACGTCCAGCGGCTTGGGGTTCTTCTTGTCGCGCCCCATGGTCCACGGGCCGACCAGCGCCGGTTCCGGCTCGCCATCCTTGATCATCGCCACCGCCCAGCCCTCGTCGTCATCGTTCTTGATGACGCGCGCGGTCCAGCCGTTCCCCTGCCATACGCGCGCCTCCTGGACCGGGGCCTCGTCGTCCTGCTGCTGTTCGGTGTCGGGATAGTCTGCGCTCATGCTGTGGGCTCGCCTGGAAAGATGGATGGGGGTGAAATGATAAGCGGCCCGCCCCGCAACAACAATAGAAAGTCGCGCCGCCAGCGCAAAAAGCCGGCGGCGGGCCCGCCGCGGCCGTGTTTGTTTTTCTACACGAAAGTGTGACATCGGCAGCGGCATGCATTTGACTAGTCAGCCGCGGCGGCCCGTTGCGCGCCCCAGCGACGGGCGGCATTTTCAATTCCCTTCGGCATCTATTGTTAACACTTCCCCACTCGCCGGACACAAAAACCGACGAAACATTCTAGATTTGGCGAGGCATTGCCATAGAAATATGATTATTATCAATCTTGAATCACTAGTTTCCAGTTGTTAACAACAGTGCAAGCAGGGCGCCAGCGCCCGCGAGCTTCCGCATAAGGAACGTCCAAATGATCACCAACACCCTCCTGGCCCTTGGCCTGGCCGGCGCCGCCCTGAACGCCGGCGCCGCCGTGACCTACACCGCGACCGGCGGCACCACGTCCGCCGTCGCCGGCGTCACCACCAACACCTTCGACGACGGCCTGCTGCCGGCCGGCTTCGCCACCTATGACCAGCCGGGCGCCCTGATCCCGTCGCCGGGCAATCCCGGCTACGCGGCGCAGCCGCCGGGCGACGCCACCGCCTTCTTCTCGGTCGGCGTGAGCAACGGCCAGCCCTCGTCGTCCAGCGTGACGTTCGGCGGCGCCGGCGTGCGCTACTTTGGCTACTACATGGGCTCGCCGGACAACTACAACATTGTCACCCTGTACAGCGGCAACACGATGGTGTTGCAGATCAACGGCGACGCCATGGCGTCGGCCGCCAGCCTGCTGGCCAATGGCAACCAGCAGGCCGGCTTCTACCTGAACTTCTTCACCGACAGCGGCACGACCATCACCAAGGTCACGTTCTCGTCCAACCAGAACGCCTTCGAGTCGGACAACCATTCATACATCGCGGCGGTTCCCGAACCCCGCACCTACGCGATGCTATTGACCGGCATCGGTCTGCTGGGTCTAGCCAGCCGCCGCGGCCACCAATCCAATCCGCGTTTTTATTAAGATAGGTCCATGATGAAAAAATTACTTCCAACAATCGCCGCGGCAGCCCTGCTGTCCGTCTCCGGCCTGGCCTCGGCGGCCGGCTGCGCCACGACCGACCTCACCTTCGACCTGCCCGGCGTGACGGTCTCGAAGTGCTACAGCACCGCGGGCAACGTGGTCGACAACTCGCCCGCCGACAAGCTGACGGTCGCCGGCCTGCTGGCCTCGGAGTTCGGCTTCAGCGGCCAGAGCGGCGCGCCGATCACCTCGTTCAACGTCAGCGCCGATCCGCTGAGCCACGTCACGACCTATGACTTCCCGCAGCTGTTGACCGGCAACGTCATTGTCGGCCTGCACTTCGGCAATGGCCAGGGCGGGCCGGGCAACGTCACCAACTTCTGCGCGTTCGACGCCGGCAGCGGCGTGGACCGGTTCTACACCGCGCTCCAGGCCACCTCCAACGCCGGCCTGTACCAGATCGGCGCGCCGGTGCCGGAACCGGAAACCTACGCCATGGTGCTGGCCGGCCTGGGCCTGGTGGGCGTCATCGCGCGCCGCCGCAAGGCGCGGGTATAAAGCGCCCGCCCAGCGCCAAAGCCCGCTTGCAGCGGGCTTTTTTTACGTCCGGCGGCGGTGCGCTCAGGCGGCCGCGCTCAGCACGAGATGCACGGCCGCGGCGGCGGCACGATGGGCGGGCGCAGCGGCGTCACGCGGGGGTCAATGGCCGGGTCCGGTGTGTGGTAGCTGAACGGCGTGATGATGATGGGCGGTATCGTCGGCGGCGCCGATGGCGGGCCCTTGGGGCCTCCGCCGGAAAGGTGCTGTGCGCTGCGCTGGCGCCCGGTCCGCTTGCAAATCGAGGATAGCGATTGACCCTCGCTCAATTCTAGCCAAGCCATGTTGTAGCCCTCCCTGCAATGGTCAGAGTATCAGTATAGGCAGGCATAACTTTAAATCAAGGGAGATTCCGGCTCGTCGCGCCGGACAAGCATTCCATCCCGCCAATTTGCCGGTCTGTCGCAATCCGCTGGCCGCCGCCGGGGGGGATCGGTACAGTTCAACCATGCCAAACGGCACTGGAAAAACAGAACCACCCAACCACCGAGGTCCGCCATGAAAATCACTGCTAAAAAACTGGTATTCGCCGCCTTCGTCACCCTGCTGGCTGTCGCCGCGTGGCAGTCGATCTTCGGTGACGGCATGCACGTCAACATCGACGGCGACGAGATCGACGGCCCGCTGGGCTTCCTGCTCGGCACCGTGTTTGCCGGCGGCGGCCTGCTGATCGCCGCCGTGGCCATCACCTGCGGCGCGGTGTTTGTCGGCCTGCTGTTCGCCGGCCTGGGCATCCTGATGATCAGCGGCCTGGTGCTGCTGGCGGTGGTGGTGGCGGCGGCGGTCTCGCCCCTGCTGCTGCCGCTGCTGATCCCGGCCGGCCTGTACATGGTGTTCCGCTCGCGCTCGCGCAAGCAGCAGCTGCGCGCCACCATGGAACACGCGGTCTAAGCCCCAGTTTCAACCGGAAGCGGCCGGGACCTGAACTCCCGGCCGATCCGCCTCTTTCCCCGCCCCGCCCACCGTCTCCTCCCCCGCCAGCGCCACCCGGTTGCGGCCGCCGCGCTTGGCGCAGTACAGCGCCTGGTCGGCGCGCCGCAAGGCCGCCTCGCCGCCGCCCTCGCC
>NZ_WWCX01000055.1:0-42031 GCF_009857655.1 Duganella vulcania | reverse complement strand
CGCGCGCTGCGCCATCCGCACCGGTGGCGCAGCGCGCGCCGGCCAGGCAGGCTGCCACCGAGTACACCGTCAAGGCCGGCGACAACCTGACCCGCATCGCCAGCCAGGTCAAGCCGGTCGACGTGTCGCTGGACATGATGCTGGTGGCGCTGTACCGCGCCAATCCGGAAGCCTTCTCCGGCAACAATATGAACCGCCTGAAGTCGGGCCACATCCTGGCCGTGCCGGACGCCGACACCATCCGCAGCACCGCGCCGGAAGGCGAGGCGCGCGGCGTGGTGGTGGCGCACGCGGTCGACTTCAACGCCTACCGCGCCAAGCTGGCCGGGCAGGTGGCCAACAGCACGCCGGCCAAGGAGCCGGAAGTTGCACAGAACGCGTCGGGCAAGATCACCGCCAAGGTCGAGGAAAAGCCGAACGCGGCCAACACCGCCAAGGACAAGCTGACGCTGTCGAAATCAACCGCCAGCACGCCGGTGGAGGGCAAGACCGGCATGGCGGTGGAGGACAAGATCGCGCGCCAGAAGGAGCAGGAAGAGTCCGCGGCCCGCATCAAGGAGCTGGAGAAGAACACCCGCGACCTGGAAAACCTGATGGCGGTCAAGAACAAGGCGGCCGCGCAGACGGCGAACGCCCCGGCTTCCGCCTCGGCATCGATGCAGGCATCGGCCCCGGTCGAGGCCTCGGCGCCGCCCAAGCCCAAGCGCACGCTGGTGATCCCGCCGAAGAAACTGGAGCCGAGCCTGTTTGAGACGCTGATGGACAACCTGCAATACGTGGGTCTGGCCGCCGCGGCCCTGCTGGCCGGCGCCGGCGCGCTGATCGCCTCGCGCCGCCGCAAGCAGTTCGCCGTGCCGAAGGAAGAGACCAGCATCCTGGGCGACACCGCGATTCCATCGCAGGCGCTGATCGCCGATGCCGGCGGCCAGAGCGTCGACACCAACAACAGCGTATTCAATTCCAACTTCGCGCCGTCGGCCAGCCAGCTCGACACCAATGAGGTCGATCCGGTGGCGGAAGCCGACGTCTACATCGCCTACGGCCGCGACGCCCAGGCCGAAGAAATCCTCAAGGAAGCATTGCGCAGCCATCCGGAACGCCATGCCGTGCGCCTGAAGCTGCTGGAAATCTACGTTGCCCGCAAGGACGCGCGCTCCTTCGAGAGCCAGGCATCCGAGCTGTATTCGATGACGCGCGGCCAAGGCGACGAATGGGCGCAAGCGGCCGCCATGGGCCAGACGCTGGACCCGGGCAATCCGTTGTACGCCGAAGGCCATGCGTCCCCGGGCGAGGCCGACGCCGCATCCTCCTTCGCTGTCGCGCCTGCCGTTGCGGCGGCTGCGGCCGGCGCGGCGGCGTTCAGCGCCGCCGACTTCACCAACGACTTCAACGCCCCGGCGCCCGCGCCCGCTCCCGTTTCCGCCTCCGGCGGCCTCGACCTGGACCTGGGCTTCGACGCGCCTGCCGCCGCCGCCAGCGACAGCAACCTGATGGACTTCGGCAGCGACATGGAAACGGCCTTGCCGCAGGCGGCCGACGCCGCCGTGTCGCCAGCCTCGGTGGCGGCGGAATCCGACAACCTGATGGACTTCGACCTGGGCGGCCTGAGCTTCGAGCCTGCCGCCGCGCCCGCTCCGGCACCGGCCCCGGCCGAGCCGGCCGCGATGCCGGAAGACGACTTCAACCTGGCCTTCGACGCACCTGCCGCGCCCCCGGCCCCGGCCCCGGCTCCAGCTCCAGCTCCGGCGGAAGACCTGGGCATGGACTTCGGCCTGGACCTGCCGGCCGAGACGGTCGCGCCGGCACTGCCATCGGCCAGCAGCGATCCGCTGGACCTGGACCTGATGAATTTTGAAATTCCGGAAGTGCCGGCCGTCCCCGCGCCGGCGCCCGAAACCGAGCTGGATGCCGGCGACTTCGCCGACGCGCTGCACGCTACGGAAGAAGTCACCCCCGCGCCAGCCCCGGCCGCGCAGGAGTTCGACCTCTCCGGCATCGACCTCGACCTGGACAGCGCGCTGGGCGGCGCCGCTGCCCCTGCTGCCGATGCCGCGCCCGCCCACGTGCGCGACGACACCCTGTCGGCCCACCACATGGAAATGGACACCAAGCTGGACCTGGCGGTGGCCTACCAGGAAATCGGCGACAAGGAAGGCGCGCGCGAGCTGCTGGACGAAGTGCTGCGCGGCGGCAGCGACGACCAGATCGCCAAGGCCAACGCGATGCGCGCCCAATTGGGGTAATCCCGCTCCGTATATAATGGCTGACTCTGACATTACATCGGGCAGCAATTGAAACGGATAGCAATCGGCGTCCAGTACGACGGAACCGCGTGGAACGGCTACCAGAAACAGGCGGACGGCCACACGGTCCAGGACAAGCTGGAACAGGCGCTGGAGAAATTCGCCAGGGTGCCGCTGGCCACCACGTGCGCCGGCCGCACCGACACCGGCGTGCACGCGCTGGAACAGGTGGTCCACTTCGACACCGACCTGAACCGCGACACCCATTCCTGGGTGCGTGGCGTCAACGCCTTCCTGCCGCCGTCGATCGCCGTGCGCTGGGCCAAGGAGCTGGAGGGCGACCCCGGCGTCAATGATTTCTTCCACGCCCGCTTCAGCGCCCGCGCCCGCACCTATCACTACGTGCTGTACAACAATCCGACCCGCTCGCCGCTGCTGGAAGGGCGGGCCGGCTTCTGCTTCCGCCCGCTGGACGTGGAGCTGATGCGCCAGGCCATCCCGCCGCTGATCGGCTGGCACGACTTCACCGCCTTCCGCGCCGCGCAGTGCCAGGCCAAGTCGCCGGTCAAGCTGATGCACGACATCCAGATCAAGCGCCACGGCGAACTGGTGGTGTTCACCATCACCGCCAACGCCTTCCTGCACCATATGGTGCGCAACCTGGTCGGCTCGCTGGTCTACATCGGCACCGGCCGCGAGAAGCCGGAGTGGCTGGGCCACCTGCTGGAAACCAGGGACCGCCACGCCGCCGCGCCGACCTTCATGCCGGACGGCCTGTACCTGGCCAAGATCGACTATGACCCCAAATGGGAATTGCCGCTGGAAACCACCAGCGCGCTCCCCTGGTTCTAAAGGAGCATCATGCGCACCCGTATCAAAATCTGCGGCCTGACCCGTGTGGAAGATGTGCAAGCCGCCGTCGCGGCGGGCGCCGACGCGATCGGCTTCGTGTTCTATCCCAAGAGCCCGCGCTACGTGACGCCTGGGCAGGCAGCCGAGCTGATCCGCGCGGTGCCGCCGTTCGTCACCTGCACCGGCCTGTTCGTCAACGCCACGCCGGAAGAGGTGGCGGCCACGTGCAAGGTGGCGCCGATTTCGCTGATCCAGCTGCACGGCGACGAGACGGTGGCGCAGTCCGCCGCCATCGCCGCGGCGGCCGGGCGACAGTTCATGCGCGTGTTCCGCGTCAAACCTGACACACATCCGTCCGATTTGCTAGAATACGAGCAGCGATACCGCGCCGCCAGTCCCTTGTTCACCAGCCTGTTGCTGGATACCTATGTGGATGCCTATGGCGGTGCAGGAAAGGGTTTTGATTGGTCTCTCATTCCAAAAGATCTCGCGCCTCGGGTCGTTTTAAGTGGTGGCTTGAGCGTACACAACGCGACTGACGCGGTGGCACGTGTACGCCCCTACGCCGTGGACATCAGCAGTGGTGTCGAAGCGGCCAAGGGCATCAAGGACGCCCGCAAGATCGCCGACTTTGTCGCGGCGGTGCGGGCCGGAGATACCATGAATGAAAGCGAGACCCACCATGATGAACGCCCCGGCGAAGCCGCTGTTCCACGCTAAAGACTACAACCTTCCCGACACCAAGGGCCACTTCGGCCCCTACGGCGGCGCCTTTGTCGCCGAAACCCTGACCTACGCGCTGGCCGAGCTCAACGCAGCCTACGAGCGCTACAGCAAGGATCCCGAGTTCCTCGACGAGTTTCGTTACGAGCTCAAGCACTTTGTCGGCCGTCCTTCGCCGATCTACCACGCCAAGCGCTGGTCCGACCTGGCAGGCGGCGCGCAGATCTACTTCAAGCGCGAAGACCTGAACCACACCGGCGCCCACAAGATCAACAACGTCATCGGCCAGGCCCTGCTGGCCAAGCGCATGGGCAAGCCGCGCATCATCGCCGAGACCGGCGCCGGCCAGCACGGCGTCGCCACCGCCACCATCTGCGCCCGCTTCGGGCTGGAGTGCGTGGTCTACATGGGCAGCGAGGACGTCAAGCGCCAGGCGCAGAACGTCTACCGCATGAAGCTGCTGGGCGCGACCGTGGTGCCGGTGGAGTCCGGTTCCAAGACCTTGAAGGACGCGCTCAACGAGGCGATGCGCGACTGGGTCACCAACATTGAAAACACCTTCTACATCATCGGCACCGTGGCCGGGCCGCATCCTTACCCGATGCTGGTGCGCGACTTCCAGTCGGTGATCGGCGAGGAGTGCCTGGTGCAGATGCCCGAGATGACCGGTCGCCAGCCGGACTGCGTGGTGGCCTGCATCGGCGGCGGTTCCAACGCCATGGGCATTTTCTATCCTTATATCGACCAGAAGCAGGTGCGCCTGATCGGCGTCGAGGCGGCGGGCGAGGGGCTGGACGGCGATAAGCATGCGGCGTCGCTGACCAAGGGCTATCCGGGCGTCCTGCACGGCAACCGCACCTATCTGCTGCAGGACCAGAACGGCCAGATCATCGAGACGCATTCGGTGTCGGCCGGCCTGGACTATCCGGGCGTCGGGCCGGAGCATGCCTACCTGAAGGACAGCGGCCGGGCCGAGTACGTGTCGATCACGGACGAGGAGGCGCTCAAGGCCTTCCACGACTGCTGCCATATCGAAGGCATCATCCCGGCGCTGGAATCGTCGCACGCGCTGGCGTACGCGGCCAAGCTGGCGGCGACTTTGCCCAAGGATAAAATCATTTTGGCCAACCTGTCGGGCCGGGGCGACAAGGACATGCATACGGTGGCAGAACGTATGGGGCTGAATTTCAGCTGACGCGTCGTCCCCGCGCAAGCGGGGATCCATGCTGAGTATGGGTTCCCGCCTGCGCGGGAACGACGGTTCGACATTCAACTTAGGGAAAATCCATGTCCAAAATCGCAGCAACTTTCAGCGCCCTGAAGGCGCACAAAAAAACCGCGCTCATCACTTTCATCACCGCCGGCGATCCGTCGCCGGAACTGACGGTGCCGCTGATGCACGCCCTGGTGGCGGGCGGCGCCGATATCTTGGAACTCGGCGTGCCGTTTTCCGATCCGATGGCCGAAGGCCCGGTGATCCAGCGCGCCTGCGAGCGGGCGCTGGCCAACGGCGTCGGCATCCACGACGTGTTCGGCTACGTGGCGGAATTCCGCAAGACCAACCAGACCACGCCGGTGGTGCTGATGGGCTATGCCAATCCGATCGAGCGCATCGGCGTGGCCGCTTTCATCGCGGAGTCCAAGGCGGTGGGGGCGGACGGCGCCATCGTGGTCGACTACCCGCCGGAAGAGTGTGAAGCGTTCGCGGCCGCCATGCGCGCCGCCGAACTGGACCTGATCTTCCTGCTGGCGCCGACCTCGACCGAGCAGCGCATCGCGCAAGTGGCCAAGGTGGGTGGCGGCTTCAGCTACTACGTCTCGCTGAAGGGTGTGACGGGCGCCGGCAACATCGACACGGTGGAAGTGGCGGAGCGTCTGACGGCGATCCGCAAGCACGTGCAGTTGCCGATCGGCGTAGGCTTCGGCATCCGCGACGGCGCCACCGCGCGCGCCGTGGCCGAGGTGGCTGACGCGGTGGTCATCGGCAGCCGCGTCATCCAGGAAATCGAGAGCGCCGGCAAGGACGGCGCCGTGGCCGCCGTGCAAACCTTCGTCAGCGGCATCCGCGCCGCCCTCGACGCGTAATCCCCCGCCGGCCGTCTTGGCTGGCCTCAAATCCCGACCGCTCACCTTGATACATAGTTAAGTACTGACTATGTTGAAGGGGAGCGGTCGTGCGTTTCGAATGGGATCCCCGCAAAGCCACCGCCAACCTGCGCAAGCATGGGGTGAGTTTCGAGGACGCTCAAGACGCGTTCCGAGATCCGCATGCCAAATCGTGGTTCGATTCTGAGCATGCTGTTTTCGAAGACCGTTACCAGCTATTAGCCCAAAGTCGACGTCGCAATATTCTATTGTTGATTAGTTACTGCTTCCCAAGCGACGACCGGGTTCGCATCATTTCAGCTAGACGAGCATCTAAATCAGAGAAGAAACAGTATTTGGAGGACTGAGAAATGCGTAAAGAGTATGATTTTTCTAAAATGAAGCGCGTACCAAACCTTTTCGAAAAGCTGAGTAAGGAAATCACGTTTAGATTGGACTTCGATTCGCTGGACTATTTTCAAAAAGTTGGCGACGCCTATGGCTTTCCTGCAGAAAAGGTAATGCAGCTCTATTTACAGAAACTGGCGAGCGCTGACAAGGTGCTCAACATTGGTTTTCCGACCCTGGAAGAGCGGAAGGATCTGGATGCATACATTGAGCGGCAGATCGAGCGAGAGACGAAGGCGTAGGTGATTCCCTCTAAAAACCCGCCAATTCCATGACGAAGTGTAAAAATTGTTGTACAGCAAAGTTCGACAGGGGGGCGAGAAACGGCTACACTTCGGCCACGAGTTAGCTGCAAGGAGAATTTATGAGTTGGTTGGAAAAACTGCTGCCCCCACGAATCCAGCGTTCCGACGCTGCCGCACGCAAGACCATGCCCGAGGGCCTGTGGGTCAAATGCCCATCCTGCGAAGCCGTCCTGTACCGCACCGATCTGGAATCGAACCTGCATGTTTGCCCCAAGTGCGACCACCACATGCGCATCCGCGCACGCGAACGCCTCGACAGCCTGTTCGATGCCGGCGGCCGTTATGAAATCGGCATGGATACCCTGCCGGTCGATACGCTGAAGTTCAAAGACAGCAAAAAATACCCCGACCGCCTCAAGCAAGCCATGGAAGCCACCGGCGAGACCGATGCGCTGATCGTCATGGGCGGCGCCATCATGAGCCTGCCATGCGTGGTGGCGTGCTTCGAATTCGAATTCATGGGCGGCTCGATGGGCTCCGTGGTCGGCGAGCGCTTCGTGCGCGGCGCGCAAGTGGCCCTGGAACAGAAAGTACCGTTCATCTGCATCACCGCCACCGGCGGCGCCCGCATGCAGGAAGGCCTGCTGTCGCTGATGCAAATGGCGAAAACCACCGCCATGCTGACCAAGCTGTCCGAGAAGAAGCTGCCGTTCATCAGCGTGCTGACCGATCCGACCATGGGCGGCGTGTCCGCCTCGTTCGCCTTCATGGGCGACGTGGTCATCGCCGAACCGAAAGCGCTGATCGGCTTTGCCGGCCCGCGCGTGATCGAAAACACCGTGCGCGAGAAACTGCCGGAAGGCTTCCAACGTGCCGAGTTCCTGGTCACCAAGGGTGCCGTCGACATGATCGTCGACCGCCGCAAGATGCGCGAAGAAATCGCCCGTCTGATGGCACTGCTGCAAAATCAGGCGGTCGAAGTGCTCGCTTAAAAAAGCAGCCACTCCCTCACGCTGCGGCGCGCAATCGGCTATCATGCCGGCCTGCGCGCCGTTTTCCATTTCTGAGCCATCATTATGTCGAACCTCCCCACTACTTTGCCCGCCTGGCTTGCGCTGCTTGAATCGCGCCACGCCGAAACCGTCATCAACATGGGCCTGGACCGTGTGCTCGCCGTCAAGGAGCGCCTGAAGCTGGCCTTTAGCTGCCCCGTCATCATGGTGGCCGGCACCAACGGCAAGGGGTCGACCTGCGCCATGCTGGAATCGGTGCTGATGCGCGCCGGCTACAAGGTGGGCCTGTACATCAAGCCGCACTTCCTCGACTTTAACGAGCGCGCCCGCATCAACGGCGAGCTGGCCAGCGATGACGTTCTGGTGGCCGCCTTCAACGCGGTCGAAGCGGTGCGCGGCGATACGCCGCTGACGTATTTCGAATTCACCACGCTAGCCATCATGCACCTGCTGAGCGGCGCCGGCATGGATGTCGTGATCCTCGAAGTGGGCCTGGGCGGACGCCTGGACGCGGTCAACATCGTCGATGCCGACGTGTCCATCGTCACCAGCGTCGATATCGACCACACCGACTACCTGGGCGACACCCGCGAGGCGATCGGCTTCGAGAAGGCCGGCATTTTCCGCGCCGGCAAGACCGCGATCTGCTCGGACCCGGTGCCGCCGCAATCGCTGATCGACCACGCCAACGCCATCGGCGCCGACCTCTGGCTGATGGGCCGCGATTTCAACTATTCCGGCGACAAGCAGCAGTGGAACTACGGCGGCCGCTCGCAGCGCCGCAACTCGCTGGCCTACCCGAGCCTGCGCGGCGCCAACCAGCTTCTCAATGCCTCGGCCGCGCTGGCCGCGCTGGAGGCCTTGAAGCTGGAACTGCCGGTCGGCGCGCAGGAAGTGCGCACCGGCCTGGTGACGGTGGAGCTGCCGGGCCGCTTCCAGGTGCTGCCTGGCCGCCCGACCGTGATCCTGGACGTGGCGCACAATCCGCACGCCGCCGCGGCGCTGAACCAGAACCTGGGCAATATGGGCTTCCACCCGTACACGTACGCCGTGTTCGGCTCCATGCACGACAAGGATATCGACGGCGTGATCGCCGCCATGTCCGAGCACGTGGACCACTGGTGCCTGGCCACGCTGCCGTCGCCGCGCTCGGCAACCGCCTCGGAACTGGCGGCCAAGGTGCAGATCGTCCAGCCTGAAAAGGCCGAACGCACCATCAATATCTTCGACGATCCGGCCGCGGCGTACGCAAATGCGATCAGCCGAGCCGGGGAGAATGATAGAATTGTGGTCTTTGGATCTTTCCTCACGGTCGCCGGCGTCATGGCGGCGCGAAAATCCGCATTCCATTGAACGCACAGGACTGAAATCACGCATGGGCTTGTTCTCGAAACTCGGTAAAAACAAGCAAGAGGCCGCTGGTCAGGATAGCGGCTATTACACCAGCGCAGATGACCAGGCCGCGACGGAGCGCGCACGCTCCAAGCGTGCCTCGTCGGCGGATGGTTCCGCCAAATCCCGCCGCGGCAAAGACCGCGAAGCGGACGATCCTGTATTGCCGGAAAAGAAACGCGCGCGCCGCCGCCTGGTCGGCGCCATCGCGCTGGCGCTGGGCGTGGCCATCGGCCTGCCGATGGTGCTCGATTCCGAACCGAAGCCGCTGGCGTCCGACATCGATATCAAGATCCCGGCCAAGGACAAGCCGGCCGAGGCCGCGCCTGCGCCGGCGCCAGCCGCGCCGGTGCCGCAAAGCGCTGCGCTGGACAGCCGCGAAGAGATCGTCGACGACGTCAAGCCATCAAAGCCCGCCGCCGTGGCAGCAGCACCGAAGCCAGCCGCCGCACCCGTCGTCGCCGCACCCGTCACGCCGCCGCCGGTAGCCCCCGTCAAGGTCGACACCGCCAAGCACGAAGCCGAACTGAAAGCCGAAGCCAAGGCCAAGGCCGACACCATCGCCAAGAACAAGGCCGACAACGAAGCCAAGGCCCGCCAGGACGCCGACTACAAGCAGGAAGTCGAACGCAAGCAGGCCGAGGCGAAAGCCGAAGCCAAGGCCAAGGCCGAAGCCGAGCGCAAGCTGGCCGAAGCCAAGGCCGCCAAGCAGGCCGACAGCGCCAAGCCGGCCGCGACCTCGGAAGACGCGCGCGCCCTGGCCATCCTGGAAGGCAAGCCCGCCGCCAAGCCGGCCGCCGAATCCGCCCAGAAGTTCGTGCTGCAGGTGGCCGCGCTGAGCGACCAGGCCAAGGTCGACGAGCTGCGCGACAAACTGAAGAAAGCCGGCATCAGCTCCTACACCCAGAAGACGCCGTCCGGTGACATCACCCGCGTGCGCGTGGGACCGTTCACCAACAAGGATGAGGCCGAAAAAGTGCGGGCCAAGCTGAGCGCCATGGGCCTGAACGGCCGCCTCGAAACCGTCTGATCCAGCAGGCGCCCGACGTGACGATATTCGATTACCTGGTGATTTTTGTGTTGGTCGCGTCGGTCATCATCAGCATGATGCGGGGTCTGGTGAAGGAAGTGTTGTCGCTGGCGGGCTGGGTGGTGGCCTTCGTGGTTGCCAACGCCTACGCCGCCGCGCTGGCGCCGATGCTGCCGCCGGTGGTGCCGGGCGAGGTGCTGCGGCTGATCCTTGCCTTTATCGCACTGTTTGTCGGGGTGAAGATTTTGACGGGCCTGCTGGGCATGGCGCTGGGCGCCTTGCTCGACGCCGGCGGTCTCAGCATCGTGGACCGCGCGCTGGGTATGGTGTTCGGCTTCGGCCGCGGCCTGGTCATCGTTTTGGCGGGCGTCATCCTGTGCGGGATGACGTCGATACCGCAACAAGCATTCTGGAAGGATGCGCGATTGAGTCCGCTCGCGGAGACCGGAGCGCATACGGTGAAAGCCTTCCTTCCCGCTGCCATGGCGCAGCATGTGAATTTTTGAATTCTTTAAATCAGTAGCACCAGTCCAGGAGCAACATCATGTGTGGCATCGTCGGCGTCGTTTCTCATCAACCTGTCAACCAACTGCTGTATGACGCATTGCTGCTGCTGCAGCACCGCGGCCAGGATGCGGCAGGTATCGCGACCAATCACAGCAGCATGTTCGCCATGCACAAGGCCAACGGCCTGGTGCGTGACGTTTTCCGTACCCGTAACATGCGTACGCTGCAAGGCAATTCCGGCATCGGTCACTGCCGCTATCCAACCGCCGGCTCGTCGAGCGAGGAAGAGGCGCAGCCGTTCTACGTCAACGCGCCGTTCGGCATCACGCTGGCGCACAATGGCAACCTGACCAACTGGGAACAGCTCAAGAAGGAAATGTTCCAGAACGACCGCCGCCACATCAACACCGATTCCGACTCG
This sequence comes from Duganella vulcania, assembly GCF_009857655.1. NCBI lineage: Bacteria > Pseudomonadati > Pseudomonadota > Betaproteobacteria > Burkholderiales > Oxalobacteraceae > Duganella > Duganella vulcania. The sequence goes on along the minus strand of NZ_WWCX01000055.1, from coordinate 31,112 downwards.
GAAGTGCTGCTCAACGTGCTGGCCCACGAGATCCAGAAAGCCACCACCGGCATCTCGATCGACGCCGACACCATCTTCGACGCCGTGACCGTGCTGCATCGCCGCGTGCGCGGCGGTTACGCTGCCGTGGCGCAGATCGCCGGCGTCGGCCTGCTGGCCTTCCGCGATCCGTTCGGCATCCGTCCGCTGTGCCTGGGCATCAACGAGAGCGAGCAGGGCACCGAGTACCTGATCGCTTCCGAGTCCGTGGCGCTGGAAGGCATGGGCTTCCGCTTCGTGCGCGACATCGCGCCGGGCGAGGCCGTCTTCATCGACGCCGACAAGCAACTGCATTCGCGCCAGTGCGCCGACAATCCCTCGCTCAATCCTTGCGTGTTCGAGTTCGTCTACCTGGCCCGTCCGGATTCCGTGATCGACGGCGCTTCCGTGTACGCCACCCGCCTGAAGATGGGCGAGTACCTGGCCGAGAAGATCAAGCGCGAATTCAAGGATGGCGCGATCGACGTCGTCATGCCGATTCCGGACTCGTCGCGTCCGGCCGCGATCCAGCTGGCGCTGGCGCTGAACGTGGAATACCGCGAAGGCTTCATCAAGAACCGCTACATCGGCCGTACCTTCATCATGCCGGGCCAGGCCGCGCGCAAGAAGTCCGTGCGCCAGAAGCTCAACGCCATCGCTTCCGAGTTCAAGGACAAGGTCGTGCTGCTGGTGGATGACTCCATCGTGCGCGGCACCACCAGCCGCGAGATCGTGCAGATGGCGCGCGAAGCCGGCGCCAAGAAAGTGATCTTCGCTTCGGCGGCGCCACCGGTGATCTTCCCTAACGTGTACGGCATCGACATGCCTACCCGCGACGAGCTGATCGCCTACGGCCGCAGCACCGAGGAAGTATGCCGCGAAATCACCGCCGATCACCTGGTCTACCAGGACATCGACGCGCTGAAGCGCGCCATCTCCGACGTCAATCCGGCGTTGAAGAACTTCGAGGCGTCGTGCTTTGACGGCGTGTACGTCACCGGCGACATCTCCAAGGACTACCTGGACAAGCTGGAATACGCGCGCCACCATCCGAAGGCCTCCGCCCCCGAGGATGCGGGCCGCTCGCAACTGAACCTGAATCTCGCGACCGCCGAAGGCTGATGTCGCGCCCGGTGCGGTTCACGCCGCACCGGGCTTTTTTTTTGAATACGCGAATATGAACGACAAGAAGAATTACGGCTTCACCACCACCATCCTGCACAACGATCGCCAGAAAGGCATCGAGCACGGTTCGCTGCACAAGCCCATCCACACCTCGGTCGCCTTCGGTTACGGCGACGCGCGCCAGCTGGCGTCTGTGTTCCAGGGCAAGGAGCCGGGCTTCCGCTACGGCCGCCAGGGCAACCCGACCATCTCCGCGCTGGAAGACAAGGTCACCAAGATGGAGCAGGGCGTCGGCACGATCTGCTTCGCCACCGGCATGGGCGCGATCGGCGCCGTGTTCCAGTCGCTGCTGCGCGCGGGCGACCATGTGGTGTCGTCGTCGTTCTTGTTCGGTAACACCAACAGCCTGTGGCAGACCACCATGGCGCAGGGCGTGGGCGTGTCCTTCGTCGACGCCACCGATGTCGCCAACGTGGCCGCCGCCATCACCGAGCAGACCCGCGTGGTGTTCGTCGAAACCATTGCCAATCCGCGCACGCAAGTGGCGGACCTGAAGCGCATCGGCGAGCTGTGCAAGGAGCGCGGCATCCTCTACATCGTCGACAACACGATGACCACGCCTTACCTGTTCCGCCCGAAAGCGGTGGGCGCCGGGCTGGTGGTCAACGCGCTGACCAAGTCGATCGGCGGCCACGGCAACGCGCTGGGCGGCAGCCTGACCGACACCGGCGTCTACGACTGGACCCGGTTCGCCAACATCTACGAGAACTACAAGAAAGCCGCGCCGCTGCAATGGGGGCTGGCGCAGATCCGCGCCAAGGGCCTGCGCGACTTCGGCGCCTCGCTGGCGCCGGAAGCGGCGCACCACATCGCTGTCGGCGCCGAGACGCTGGCGCTGCGCATGGAACGCACCAGCGCGAACGCGCTGGCCTTGGCCCGCCTGCTGGAAAGCGACGAGCGCGTGGCCGCTGTCTATTATCCTGGGCTGGCGTCGCACCCGCAGCACGCGATCTCCAGCGAGCTGTTCCGCAGTTTTGGTTCGCTGTTGAGCTTTGAACTGAAGGACGGCATCGACTGCTTCGATTTCCTCAATCGCCTGAAGCTGGCGATTCCGGCCTCCAACCTGGGCGACACGCGCACGCTGATCATCCCGGTGGCGCACACGATTTTCTACGAGATGGGCGCCGAGCGCCGCGCCTCGATGGGCATCGCCGAGTCGCTGATACGGGTGTCGGTCGGCATCGAGGACACCGACGATCTGCTGGACGATTTCACCTGCGCACTGGAAGCTTGCTGAGCGCAGCCTCAAGCTGTGATAACCTAGGCTTTCAATTTTGCTAAGCGCGGAGGCGATATGAGGGCAGCATGGGTTCTGGCATTGACCGTGCTGTCGAGTAGCGCCTTCGCCGGCGACCAGGCCAGCCGCCTGGCGCGGCAAGCCGAGATCGAGTACTACACCAGCCGCTACGACGGCGCCGACATTGCGCTGGCCCGTTTCAATTGCAAGCAGCCCAACATCCCGATGCGCCCGGCCACGGCGGGCGGGCCGGCGCTCACGCAGGCGCTGGCCGCCTGGCACGACTGTTACGATCAATTCCTGGCCAACTACAACGCCGCGCTCCCGGTCGGCAAGAGCATCCCCGCCGACCTGGCCGACCTGATGACGGACGATGAGATGGGCGCCGCCCAGGCCTTGATGAGCCAGGTGTTCGTGCAAGTGGCGGACGAGGCCAAGCGCCAGGCCGACGCTGTCGCCCTGGCGCAGAGCGCGTGGGAAGGCCGTCAAGGCGACCTTGCCCTGAGCGCGCGCGACCTGTCGCATCAGCCGGAGACAGCGGGCAAGCGCTAGGCGCCTGATGCGTAACCCGAGGCCGATGTTTGCGTGGTCTTTAGTGCCAGCTGCGCATCAGGCCGACCGCCAGGCCTTCCAGCGCGAACTCGTCGGCTTCGGGATCGACCTTGATGATCTTGAAGTCCGGGTTTTCCGGCAGCAGCTCGACGGTGGAGCCGGTCTTGCGGTAGCGCTTGACCGTGACATCGTTGCCGATGCGGGCCACGACGATCTGGCCGTTCTTGGCGCTGTCCACCTTCTTGACCGCCAGCAGGTCGCCGTCCATGATGCCGGCGTCGCGCATCGACTCGCCGCGCACCTTCAGCAGGTAGTCCGGCTTGGAAGAGAACATGGCCGGATCGACGCTGTAGCTGGTCTCCAGGTTTTCCTGCGCCAGGATGGGCGAGCCGGCGGCCACGCGGCCGATCAGCGGCAGCGACATCATCAGCGACACCGGCACCTTGGGCGTGGCCGGTTCGGCATGCACGCCCAGCAGGCGGATGCCGCGCGAGGTGCCGGCGGCGATCTCGATCGCGCCCTTGCGCGCCAGCGCCTGCAAATGCTCCTCGGCCGCGTTGGCGGACTTGAAGCCCAGTTCATTGGCGATCTCGGCACGGGTCGGCGGGAAGCCGGTGTTCTCGATGGCATCCTTGATCAGATTGAGAATTTGTTCCTGTCTTGCGGTGAGCTTGATCATAGAGTGCTTTAGGCCTGTGTATATAGACAGTCTGTATTTTTGTACAGTGTGAAGCGAAAAGCAAGGGAATTTGTTGCTTTGAGCGAAATAAATTCATGTGGCGGGCAGATTGTCTTTTGCAGGGAAAGCTGATATAGTCGCGGGCTTACCTCTTCCCACACCTGTCTTGACGCCAGGGTGGGCTATATTCACAGTCCTTAAGGGAGTTTGCATGCGTCACTATGAAATAGTATTTATCGTCCACCCGGACCAGAGCGAGCAAGTGCCCGCCATGATCGAGCGTTACAAAACCACCGTAACGACCCGCGGCGGCGCCGTGCACCGTGTTGAAGATTGGGGCCGTCGTCAGATGGCTTACTCGATCCAGAAACTGGCTAAAGCACACTACATCTGCCTGAACATCGAATGCGACAACGAGACCCTGGTCGAGCTGGAAACCGCCTTCAAATTCAATGATGCCGTGCTGCGTCACCTGACCGTCAAGATGAAGAAAGCGGAAACCGCTCCTTCGCCGATGATGAAGTCGGTACAACGTGAAGATGCAGCGAAATCGCATCGCACCGAAGCTCCAGCAGCCGCTGCTGCTCCTGCGGCCTAATTGTTACCGGGAACCGAGCTGAATCAGCTCCAGTTGATTGCCTTGATCGCCGAACGGGACGCCTTGCGCTACACCCCGGCCGGCATGCCGATCGTGAACGCTGTACTCCAGCACCGGTCGCAGCAGGTCGAGGCAGGCATCGCCCGATTGAGCGAGTTTGAAGTTGCCGCGGTTGCCGCTGGCGAGATTTCAGGCCGCTTCAGTCAGGCGCCACTGGCAGGCATGTATCAGTTCACCGGTTTCCTGAACAAGAAGAATCGCAATAGCAAAAGCCTGGTGTTTCACATCATTGATTTTAGTGCTGTCCCAGACAGCTCAATTTAGATACAGGAGCCTAAAATGGCATTCGGTAAAAAGTTCGACAAAAACAAGCTCAAGCTGAAAGAAAAGCGCAAGCAACAAAACCCACTGTTCAAGCGCAAGAAGTTCTGCCGCTTCACCGCAGCAAACGTAGAACAAGTTGACTACAAAGACGTCGACACCCTGAAAGACTTCGTCCAGGAAAACGGCAAAATCATGCCAGCACGTCTGACCGGTACCAAGGCGCACTACCAGCGTCAAGTTGACACCGCAATCAAGCGCGCTCGCTACCTCGCGCTGCTGCCTTACACCGATCTGCACCACGCTTAATTGCGTCGTCTAGATAAGATCCTGGAGAAGAACTATGCAAATCATTCTGTTAGAAAAAGTCGTCAACCTGGGCAACCTGGGTGAAGTCGTTAAAGTCAAAGACGGTTACGCACGTAACTTCCTGATTCCGCAAAAAATGGCTCGCCGCGCTACCGCGTCCGCCGTTGCTGAATTCGAAGTCAAGCGCGCTGAACTGGAAAAAGCCGCTGCCGAGAAACTGGCTGCCGCTCAAGCCCAAGGCGAGAAACTGAACGGCATGACCGTGAACGTTTCGCAAAAAGCTGGTGTAGACGGCCGTCTGTTCGGTTCCGTGACCAACTTCGACATCGCTGAAGCCCTGAGCAAAGCTGGTTTCGCTGTTGAAAAAGCTGCCGTGCGCATGCCTACCGGTCCTCTGAAGACCGTTGGCGAGCACCCAGTAAGCGTTGCTCTGCACACCGACGTGGTGGTGGAAGTGACCGTTGCTGTCGTGGGCGAAGCTGCCTAATACTTTTTCAGGCGGAAACGTCTGATCAGTGTTGCAACACCATTGAAAAAGCCGGGCTTGCCCGGCTTTTTTCTCGTCATAAATTTGTAATACGGCTCAAGCAAGCAGGTATAATTCGCGCCATGAACGCCCCCTCCGATCCGCAAGTCGATTCACTCCGCGTCCCGCCGCATTCCATCGAAGCAGAACAGTCCGTCATCGGCGGCCTGCTGCGCGATAATGCGGCGTTCGACCGCATTGCGGACATGATGCACCCCGAAGACTTCTACCGCTACGACCACCGCATCATCTACGAGCAGATCGTCAAGATGATCAACGGCTCGAAGCCGGCCGACGTCATCACGGTGTTCGAGACCCTGACCCAGCTGGGCAAGGCGGAGGACGTGGGCGGCCTGGCCTACCTGAACGCGATGGCGCAAAACACGCCATCTGCCGCCAACATCCGCCGTTACGCCGAGATCGTGCGCGATCGCTCCATCCTGCGCCAGCTGATCACGGTGGCCGACGAAATTTCCGGCCAGGCGTTCACGCCCCAGGGCAAGGAAGTCAAGCAGATGCTCGACGAGGCCGAGTCCAAGATCTTCGCCATCGCCGAGCAGGGCGCGCGCGGTGCGGCCGGCTGGCTGCCGGTGCAGCCGCTGCTGACCCAGGTGGTCGAGCGCATCGACGAGCTGTACTCGCGCGATTCCGGCTCCGAGATCACCGGCGTGCCGACCGGCTGGATCGACCTCGACCGCATGACCTCCGGCCTGCAGCCGGGCGACATGGTGGTGGTGGCCGGCCGTCCGTCGATGGGCAAGACCGCGTTCTCGATGAACATCGCCGAGAACGTCGCGGTGGAAGAGGGCCTGCCGGTGGCCGTGTTCTCGATGGAGATGGGCGGCGTGCAGCTGGCCATGCGTATGCTGGGCTCGGTCGGCCAGCTGGACCAGCACCGCCTGCGTACCGGCAAGCTGAACGACGAGGATTGGCCGCGCCTGACGCACGCCATCCAGAAAATGAACGACGCCCAGGTCTACATCGACGAGACCCCGGCGCTGAACCCGATCGAGATGCGCGCCCGCGCGCGCCGCCTGTCGCGCCAGTGCGGCAAGCTGGGCCTGATCGTGGTCGACTACCTGCAGCTGATGCAGGGCTCCACGCCGGGCGACAACCGCGCCTCGGAGATTTCCGAGATTTCCCGATCGCTGAAAGGCCTGGCCAAGGAGCTGCAGTGCCCGGTGATCGCGCTGTCGCAGCTGAACCGCTCGCTGGAGCAACGCCCCAACAAACGTCCCGTCATGTCCGACCTGCGCGAATCCGGCGCTATCGAGCAGGATGCGGACGTGATCATCTTCCTGTATCGCGACGAGGTCTACAACCCGGACTCGCCCGATAAGGGAACGGCCGAGATCATTATCGGTAAGCAGCGTAACGGCCCGATCGGCTCGGTACGCCTGACCTGGATCGGCCAGTACACCAAGTTTGGCAACTACGTCGGTAACCTGGCGCTGTATCAAGGCGATTAAGCCAGGGCGATTAATCTTTAAGCCGTCCTTACCCCGGGCGGCGATCTGCAGTAAACATGAACCGGAGAATAAAATGTTTGGACGTTTGATGCCCACCGAGGGCAAATTTTTTGACCTGTTTAACCAGCACGCCGATCTGTGCGTCAAAGGTGCAAAAGAAATGCTGGGCCTGATGTCCAATTTCGACGATCTGGAAAATCGCGTGCACGCGATCGAGAGCATCGAAAAGCAGGCCGACAAGATCACCTACGCCACCGTCGACCTGTTGCACAAGACCTTCATCACGCCGATCGACCGCGACGACATCCACAAGCTGATCACCCGCATGGACGACATCCTCGACCTGCTGGAAGACGCGGCCCAGACCGTCTCGCTGTACGACCTGCATTCGGTCACGCCGGAAGCCAAGCGCCTGGCCGAGCTGGTGCTGGCCTGCACCGAGAAGGTCCGCGACGCCGTGGCCCTGCTGCACAACATGGACAACTCGCGCCAGATCGTCGCCATCTGCGAAGAGATCGACCGCCTGGAATCGGACGCCGACCACGTGATGCGCGCCGCCATGTCCAAGCTGTTCCGCGACGAACCGGACGTGCGCAACCTGATCAAGATGAAGGCCATCTACGAGATCCTGGAAACCGTGACCGACCGTTGCGAAGATGTGGCCAACATCATCGAAGGCATCATCGTTGAAAACGCGTAACGCATAACTACAAAAAGAAACGTCCAATATGCATACCCTACAAATCAGCATCTACGTGCTGGGCGTCCTGATCGCCCTGGCGCTGGTGTTTGACTTCATGAACGGCTTCCACGACGCCGCCAACGCGATCGCGACCGTGGTGTCGACCGGCGTGCTCAAGCCGCAGACGGCGGTGGCCATGGCCGCGCTGTTCAACTTCACCGCCATCTTCGTGGTCGGCCTGCACGTGGCGTCCACGGTGGGCAAGGGCACCATCGATCCCGGCATCGTCGACCAGTACGTGATCTTCGGCGCGCTGGTCGGCGCCATCGTGTGGAACCTGTTCACCTGGTACTACGGCATTCCCTCGTCGTCCTCGCACGCGCTGATCGGCGGCCTGGTTGGCGCCGCGGTGGCCAAGTCCGGCACCGGCGCGCTGGTCGGCGGCGGCCTGCTCAAGACGGTGCAGTGGATCATCCTGTCGCCGCTGATGGGCTTTGTGTTCGGCTCCATCATCATGCTGATCGTGTCGTGGATCTTCGTGCGCTCGACGCCGCGCCGGGTCGACAAATGGTTCCGCCGCCTGCAGCTGGTGTCGGCCGCGTCGTACAGCCTGGGCCACGGCGGCAATGACGCGCAAAAGACCATCGGCATCATCTGGATGCTGCTGATCGCGGTTGGCCAGGTGCCGGCCGGCGACGCCTCGCCGCCGCTGTGGGTGGTGATTTCGTGCTACACGGCGATCTCGTTCGGCACGCTGTTCGGCGGCTGGCGCATCGTCAAGACCATGGGCCAGAAGATCACCAAGCTCAAACCGGTGGGCGGCTTCTGCGCCGAAACCGGCGGCGCGCTGACCCTGCTGATCGCCTCGCACTTCGGCGTGCCGGTCTCGACCACGCACACCATCACCGGCGCGATCGTCGGCGTCGGCTCGGCGCAGAAGATGTCGGCGGTGCGTTGGGGCGTGGCGGGCAACATCGTGTGGGCGTGGGTGTTCACCATCCCGGCCTCGGCGTTCGTCGCCGCGCTGGCCTGGTGGGTTGGTCACCACATCATGTAAGAAACAAGGGAGCTTCGGCTCCCTTTTTTAATGCCCGGATTCCGGCGCGATGCCGAGCCGCTGGTAGGCTTCGGCCATGACTTTTTCCCGTTCAGCCTCGGGCAGGTCTGGCGGCAATACCACAACGGTCTTCTTGCCGCTTTTGCTTTTGATGACGTAGGTGTAATCGTCCTCTGGTTTGCGCGGGAAGAATCTGGGAATTGCCCACGCGCAGAAGATTGCGACCGCCATGGAGCCGCCCATCCATGCGCCGATGTACAGCAAGCCGTCAATGACGTCTGTCCAATCCATTTTTTGAGTCCTCGCAAGATATCCAGGATCACCGCGATTAGCCAAAGTATAGCGCCGACTAGATTGGACGTCGCCTCGTTACTCGCCACAATAAAAGGCTCGCCGTCCTGTTTCAGGCTCAGATAGAGAGCAACTGCCCACGCCGTCAACCCGATCCATACAACGAGGTTGGCGCGCTGTGCCCAACGGTCTTCATTGCGATCAAAAGAAATAGTCTCTTTTGTTTTTATCGCCTTGAATCTCCCTGGCTCGCGTAAATGGCAACATCATGCCCAAGGCTGCACCGCCGACGGTCGGCCCGATGACCCAATTGAGAAGTCTGGTTTCCATGTCATCACCGCCAGAATTGGAGCAGTCAATGTAGGTCGTTTAGGCCATCGGCGAGTTGATCTGGATTGCGTTAGAATCGGAAATTCTCTTGATGGATGCGACATGCAGAAAATCGATTTTGCGCAGTTGATGTTGTTGGCGCGGGCCTCTGCCGATGTGGCTGTGCCGTGTAGTTGCTGTACCGTTTCGCTGGCGGCGTGGCAGCGTTTGCCGGCCACGCTGGAGCTTGACCGCTTCGAGGAAGTCGGCACGCTGATGGACGATCCTTACGACGAGCCGACCTTCGCCGAATACCATCCGCACGGCACGCGTTACGAGAGCGATGACGCGCCGATCTCGCCGCGCCACTATCCATGCAACCTGAGCCAGGTCGCGCGCTGCCTGAACTGTGGCCGCCACTACCTGCGCTACAACGAGGCGGGCGGCTACTTCACCGAGCTGCGCATCCGCGCCTTACAGCCGCAGCTACTGGTCGACGCCGCCCTGTAGGCCCAGCATCCGCGCCGCCATCGCGCGCGCCAGGGCGTGCATGAGTTCGAGCTGCGCTGGGGCCGCGTGCACAAGCTGGAGGTCCATTGCGACACGGCCAAACTGGAAAGCTACTGCCACAGCATGGCCGCCGCGCCGATCAGCGACGCCATCCAGATGGCCTAGTTGCCGTGGATATGCGGCAGCCACATCGCCATGCTGGCGCCGAAGATGCCCACGCCCATTGCCAGCGTCAGCAGCGCCAGGCCGCCCGCCACGGCCAGCTTGCGGCGGGCGCCGCCGGCGTCGCGGGCGCGCAGGTAGAGTTCCAGCAGCGCCAGCGGTAGCAGCGATTCGCCGAACACCAGCACGTTGAGCGCCGGCCCGGTGAAGGTCTTGGGATCGAAGCCCACCGGGCCGCCGTTGACCAGTATCCAGAACAGCAGACCCACGCGGAAGAACCAGCTGCCACTGACCACCAGGAACAGCCGCAGCGCCCAGCGCCGGTGCGGATCCAGCCGGCGCGCCATCGCATGGCGCACCGCGATGAAGGCGCACAGCATGATCAGCACACCGTTCAGCGTGGTGCCCCAATGCTGGGTCATGTCGCCGGCCGCGTTGCGGGTCCAGATCATGTAGATGCCGGCGATGGCGGTGACGACGGCCACCACCACGTAGACGCGTCCGCTCCAGCGGTGCAAAGCGGGGAAGCGTGCGCGCACCGCGGGGCTCAGCTGCAGCGGTCCGGCCAGCGTGACGAAGGCGGCGATCGCCAGGTGCGCGGCCAGCGCCGCGTTGCCCGCGCGGTCGCCGGGAACGTAGCCGACCGGCAGCACCTTGTTCCAGCGCAGCCAGTCGCCCGCCGCGGCCGCGCTGCCGTAGAACGACGCGATATACGCCGCGAAGATCGCCTGGCCGGCGACCATCACCGCGAACCAGAACGCGGCGGCGGCCTTCAGCGCCTGGCCGGCGCGCATGCGCATCGAAGGCGCGCGGGGCAGGGCGCCGTTGATCAACAGGGTATCGGACATCGGACTCCTCCATGGTTGTGGGACGCCGCACGCCGGCGCCGCATCGGGAATATGGCCGCGCGCTGCACCGCGCGCCAGCCCGATCCGACGAACGACGGCCTTTTTGGCGCGAAGCACGGCCGGCGCCGACGAATGGCGACCGCGCCGCGCGGCTGAAAATTAGCCGCCATCGCGCCACGATTTCCGGCAAATCCGTGGCTATAATCGCTGCATGTCTACTACTTTGACCGCCGCGCCGCCGCGCGGTTTCGCCTTGCTGCTGGGCTGGCGGCGACTGCGCTTCACGCTGTGCGCCTCCTTCGTGATCGGCTTCCCGATGGCCCTCGGCTGGCATTCGGGCTTCCTGTCGCTGATGGTGCGCGCCGTGACGCTGGGCCTGCTGGCGATGCTGATGTTCGGCCTGTTCGAGCAGTGGCCGCGCCGCCTGCCGTCGTGGCTGGCCCGCTGGGCCTTGCAGGTGATGGGCGTGGCCTTCATCATGCCGGCCGCCGTGTGCGCGATCTATGTGTGGTCCACCGCGCCCGGCGCGCCCGCGTTCTGGCAGGACTCCGAACGCCTGAGCGGCTTCTGGATGCTCACCGTCGCCGGCATGCTGCTGGCGCCGTGGATGGCGCTGGGCGCGCTGGTGCGGCAAAAGGATGCGCTGGCCCGCCACCAGGCGCTGAGCTTCGAACTGCAACGCAGCGAGCTGGAACGCCAGGCGCTGGACGCCCGCCTGCGCCTGCTGCAGGCGCAGGTCGAGCCGCACTTCCTGTTCAACACGCTGGCCAATGTGCGCGAGCTGGTCGATTCCGGTTCGCCGCAGGCCTCGCCCGTGCTGGGCAGCCTGATCGCCTACCTGCGGGCGGCGGTGCCGCGCCTGCACGAAGCCACCACCACGATGGAACAGGAGCTGCAACTGGTGCGCGCCTACCTCGAGCTGATGCACATGCGCATGCCCGACCGCCTGCGCTTCACGCTGTCCGCCGACGACACCGCACTCGCGCTGCCCTGTCCGCCGACCACCTTGCTGACGCTGGTCGAAAACGCCATCCGCCACGGCATCGACCCGAGCGAGGAGGGCGGCCGCATCGACGTCAGCGTGCGCCTGCGCGGCGGCCGCTGCCATGCACAGGTGGTCGACACCGGCGTCGGCCTCCAGGCGGCCGGCAACGGCCTGGGCACCGGCCTGGCGACGTTGCGCGAACGCCTGCTGCTGGTGTTCGGCGCCGGCGCCTCCCTGCGCCTGGGCGCGGTGCAGCCGCACGGCGTGTGCGCCGAGCTGGACCTCCCCGCGCCGGAGGGCAAGCCATGACGGCCCGCGCCCCGACCGCGCTGGTCGCCGACGACGAGCCGCTGCTGCGCCAGTCGCTCACGCGCATGCTGGCGCAAGCGTGGCCCGCGTTGAACGTGGTGGCGCAGGCGCGCAACGGCCGCGAGGCGGTCGAGCAGTTCGAGGCGCTGCGGCCCGACATCTGTTTTCTCGACGTCCACATGCCGGGCCTGTCCGGCGTCGACGCGGCGATGCGGATCGGCGGCCGCGCGCACCTGGTGTTCGTCACCGCCTACACCGAGTACGCGGTGCAGGCCTTCGAGCAGGGCGCGCTCGACTACCTGGTCAAGCCGGTGGAGGCGGCGCGGCTGGCGGAAACGGTGGCGCGCCTGCAGCGCCGCCACGGCGAGCCGGCGCCGGACATGGCGCGCCTGCTGGAGCAGTTGTCGGCGCGGCTGGCCAAGCCGGAACCGCCGCCGTTGCGCTGGATCCGCGCCCAGGTGGGGCAGGCGCTGTGCATGATCGCCGTCGACGAGATCGACTTCCTGCGCGCCGACGACAAGTACACGGTGGTGGCCTGGCGCGGCGAGCAGGGCCAGCCGGCCGAGGCCCTGATCCGCACGCCGCTGAAGGAATTGCTGGCGCAGCTGGACGGTGAGCGTTTCGCCCAGGTGCACCGCTCGGTGGTGGTCAACCTCGGCGCGGTCAGCCGGGTGATCCGTGGCGAAAACGAAACCGCCCAGATCCACCTGAAACATCGCCAGGACGTGCTGGCGGTCAGCCGCAGCTACCTGCACCTGTTCCGGCAGATGTGAGACGGCAGGCTGGCGAGCCTATCCGCAGATGCTACAATGAATTGCAGGCTGCAAGGCCCGCGACCACGGCGGAGGAAGCATGACAGACAGATCGCCGGCAGCAAGCTTGCCACTGTTGCCATTGATGGCGGCGGACCGGCAGTCGCGCAGGCGCGCGCTGGCGTTGACGCTGGTATCGGCGTTGGTGTTCTGCGCGCTGCTGCCGTACACCCAGGTGCCGCTGGCGCCGCTGGCCGCCTTCATCCCCATCTACGAATCGAGCCTGCTGCTCAACGACCTGATCACCGCCGCGATGCTGTTCGGGCATTTCAGCGTGCTGCGCTCCAGGTCGCTGCTGGTGCTGGCCGGCGGCTACCTGTTCACCGCGCTGCTGACCGTGCCGCACATGCTGACCTTTCCCGGCTTGTTTTCGCCGGCCGGCCTGCTTGGCGGGCACAGCCAGGCCACCGCCTGGGTTTACGTGTTCTGGCACGCCGGTTTTCCCCTGTGCGTGATCGCCCACGCGCTGCTGGGCCATCGCGAGCGGCGGCAGCCGCACGCCCAGGCGCTGCCCGCGCGCGCCGTGCTGTGGGCGATCGTTGCCGCGCTGCTGGCCGCCAGCGCCTTCACCGCACTGGCCACGGCAGGCCACGCATTGCTGCCGCCGATCCTGGAAGGCGGCCGCTACACGCTGGCCGGCCGTCTCGCGCTGGGGAGCACGTGGGCCGGCAGCCTGGTCGCGCTGGCCGTGCTGTGGCGCTACTCCAGCCGCTCGCTGCTGGACATGTGGCTGGGCGTGGTGATGGCGGCCTGGTTGTGCGACATCGGCCTGTCGGCCGTGCTCAACGCCGGCCGCTACGACGTCGGCTGGTACGCCGGCCGCATCTATGGCCTGCTGGCGGCCAGCTGCGTGCTGATCGTGCTTCTGTTGGAGAGCAACAAGCTGTTCGCCCGCCTGGTGGTGTCGCACGAGCACGCGCTGCAGCGCGGCGCCGACCTGCATCGCCTGAACCTGCAGAACGAGCAACGCGCCATGCAGTACGCGAACGCGCTGGAGGAACTGCATTTCAAGGAAGAGGAAATCCGCGCGGTGGTGCACAACATCGCCGACTGCGTGCTCACCACCGACGCCGCCGGCGTGGTCCGCAGCGCCAATCCCGCGCTGGGCAAGGTGTTCGGCTACACCCCGGCGGAGGTGGTGGGGCAGCACATCTCCCTGCTGATCCCGGAGCTGGCGGCCGACAGCGAGCGCGCCTTCATCCGCGACGGCGAGGTCGGCGGCCTGCACCGCGACGGCCGCCAGCTGCCGCTGGAACTGGCGATGAACGACTTCGAGATGCATGGCGCGCGGCGCTCGGTGGTGGTGCTGGCCGACATCAGCGAGCGCAAGCAGTTCGTGGCCGAGCTGCGGCGCGCGCAGGTCAAGGCCGAGCAGGCCAACCAGGCCAAGTCGACCTTCCTGGCCAACATGAGCCACGAGCTGCGCACGCCGCTCAACGCCATCCTCGGCTTCGCGCAGATCCTGCTGACGGACAAGATGCCGGTGTCGCCGGAGAAGCGCCGCGAATTCATCCAGCACATCCTCACGGCCGGCAAGCACCTGCTGGTGCTGATCAACGAGGTGCTGGACCTGGCCAAGGTCGAGTCGGGCACGTTGTCGCTGTCGCTGGAACCGGTCGAGCTGCAGGACATGATGGTCGCCTGCCAGCAGATGATCGCCCCGCTGGCCGACAGCCGCGAGCTGAGCCTGCGTTTCGTGGCCGACCCCGACATGTATGTGCAGGCCGACCACACGCGGCTCAAGCAGGTGCTGCTGAACCTGCTGACCAACGCCGTCAAGTACAACCGCAAGGGCGGGCAGGTGAGCGTGACCTGCACCGCGCTCTCTCCGGAGCGCACGCAGATCGCGATCCAGGACGGCGGCGAAGGCCTGACCCAGGCCCAGTTGGGCCAGCTGTTCCAGCCCTTCAACCGGTTGGGGCGCGAGGCGCTCAGCGAGGAGGGCACCGGCATCGGCCTGGTGATGACGCGGCGCCTGGTCGAAATGATGGGCGGCACCATCGGCGTGAGCAGCACGGTGGGCGTGGGCAGCATGTTCTGGATCGAACTGAACGCGGCGCCGCGCGCCGCACGGCCCGCGTTCAGCCCGCCGCAGCAGGCCGTTCCGGCGCTGGCCACGCAGGACGGGCAGCGCACCTTGCTGTATGTGGAGGACAATCCGGCCAACCTGACCCTGGTCCGCGAGCTGGTTGGTTTCCGCGGCGGCCTCACGCTGCTGAGCGCCAGCGAGGCGGCCACCGGCCTGCGGCTGGCGCGCGAACAGCGGCCGGACGTGATCCTGCTGGACATCAACCTGCCCGGCATGAGCGGCAACGAAGCCATGGCGCTGTTGCGCGCCGATCCCGCCACGCGCGACATCCCGGTCATCGCGCTGTCGGCCAACGCCATGCCGCAGGACGTCGCGCGCAGCCGGCAGGAGGGCTTCCTGTGCTATCTGACCAAGCCGCTGGGCCTGGACGAGTTCAACGCGGCGCTCGACACCGCGCTGGGCAGCGTGGCGCCGCAGGCGGCCTTCCCCGGAAGCGCACCGGTCTGACGCGGCGCCGGCGGCGATGCGGGCTGCGCCGCGCCGTCGCAAATAGGCTATCATGCCGCCTCTTTACCCGTTCGATCGTCTTTCCCATGATAGTCCCCCGCAGCAAGCATTTCTCACCGCGCCGGAGCAGGCTGGAAGCGCTGGTCAACGTCGTCCTGATGGGCGGCGTGGTGAGCGCGCTGAGCTACCATTGCCGCCTGCACGGCCGCCTGGGCGTGACCCGGCATGCGATCACGCTGCCGGCCGCCAAACGTCTGCCGCGTCCGCTCAAGATCGCGTTTGCTTCCGATTTCCACGCCGGCCCGCCCACCCACGCCGGCATTTTCCGCGACCTGTTCGAGCGCATCGCCGCCGAGCAGCCCGATGTGCTGCTGATGGGCGGCGACTACGTGTCCGGCCCGGCCGCTAACGCCGAGGTGCTGTGTCCGGCGCTGGCGGCGTGCCGGCCGCCGCTGGGCAAGTTCGCCGTGCTGGGCAATCACGACCTGTCCACCGACGACGGCGACATCTGCCGCCGCTTCGAGGCGGCCGGCGTGCGCATGCTGGTCAATCGCGCGCTGGCGCTGCCGGCGCCGTTCGGCGACGTCGCCATCTGCGGCATGGACGATCCCTGGACCGGCGAGCCCGACGGCGCCTCCACCTTTGCCGGCGCCGATGCCGGCAAGGTGCGCGTGCTGCTGATGCATGCGCCGGACGGCCTGCTGTTCCTGGAGGGGGGGCGCTACGACGTGGCTTTCGCCGGCCACACGCACGGCGGCCAGATCGCGCTGCCCGGCGGCACGCCACTGGTGCTGCCGGACGGTCCGCTGTCGCGTCCCTATCACTATGGACGCTTCCCGGTGCGCGGCAACGGCGACCTGATCGTCAGTCGCGGCGTGGGTTGCAGCCGCATTCCGGTGCGCATCAACGCCGATCCCGAACTGGTGATCTGTACTGTGCAATAATCTGCACACCATGCATACCGACATCCAACTCCAAGCCGAAGACCCCACCGCCCGCGACTCCCTGCTGTTGATGGAGGAGTTGTCGACCGCGCTGGAAGCGATCACCGGCGACAGCGGCAACGCCTCGTTCAGCATTGAAGACGTGTGCGGCCCGGCGGGCTGCTTCGTGGTGGCGCGCGACGGCGCCGGCGTGGCGCTGGGCTGCGGCGCGCTGCGGCCGCTGGAGCCTGGCGTGGCCGAGATCAAGCGCATGTACGCGCGCCACGGCACCAGCGGCGTAGGCAGCGCCGTGCTGCGTTTCCTGGAAGAGCAGGCGCAGGCGCTGGGCTACCAGGCCCTGTGGCTGGAGACGCGCCTGGTCAACCGCCGCGCCGTCGACTTCTACGAAGCGCGCGGCTACCAGCGCATCGCCAACTACGGCAAATACATCGGCAACCCGCTGGCGGTCTGCTTCGAAAAACAATTGTAATAACACGGGCGGCTTAAGCGCACGTTAGCTGTCGGCATGGTCTTACATGCAGATGGCAAGTGCGCCGCTTCCGCGCCGGCGCGTAGTCTGCCATCATGTTGCTCGTTTCATAAAAAGGAGATGGCCGATTATGCGTATCATCGATCAGCGCTACCTTGCCAGCGGCAACCGTTATTCCTCACAACCCTGCCTGCTCGGCATTCTCGAACTGGACCGCGACCCGCCCACGCCCGCCGCCATGAAGGCGCTGGAGCGCCGCTTGCTGGCGGCCCTGCCTGGCCTGCGGCGCCAGCGCGGCCTGGTGGGCAAGCGTTGCGACGACCTGCCGCCATTGGTCCCGCTGGTGCAGCAGGTGGCGCTGGAATTGCGCCGGCTGGCCTGCAACGAGGTGACGCTGGGATTCGTCGGCGTGGTGCCGCGCATGCGCGACCGCTACCGCCTGGTGCTGCCATATTCCGCCAGGGGCGCCGTCGCGCCGGCGTTGTCGATGGCCACCCAACTTGTGGACGCATTGCTGGCCGGCCGCTCGTTCAACCTGAAGGCCGGCCTGTCGCGTCTGCGCGCGCTGGCCGACCGCCGCGCCGTGCCGCGCAACGGCAAGCGCGCCTACTTGATGCAGACCGCCCGCACCATCTTGATGTCGGTGATGCCCAGCAGGACCTTCTCGATGCCGTCCATCTTCAACGTCAGCATGCCGTCCTCCAGCGCGGCCGCCAGCAGCTGAGCCACGCGCGCATGTTCCTGTAGCAGCTTCTTGACCTTGTCGGTGCCGATCATCAGTTCGTGCAGGCCGACGCGTCCCTTGTAGCCCTTGTTGCATTCGTCGCAGCCGATGGCGCGGTACAGCGTGAACTTGCCATCCCTGGCGTAGCGCTGGCGCCAGCCCGCCAGTACGGCGGCGCGGCCGGCTGCGGCGTCCTTGAGGAAACCTTCCGTGCTCTGCAGCTCTTCGCAGAACTCCGTCAGCAGCAGGTTCAGTTCCTCCTCGCTCGGCTGGTAGGCCTGCTTGCACTTGCCGCACAGGCGCTTGGCCAGCCGCTGCGCCAGGATGCCCAGCAGCGCGTCGGCGAAGTTGAACGGGTCCATGCCCATGTCCAGCAGCCGCACGATCGATTCCGGCGCGCTGTTGGTGTGCAGCGTGGCGAACACCAGGTGGCCCGTCAATGAGGCCTCGATGCCCATGCCGACGGTTTCCTTGTCGCGCATCTCGCCGACCATGATGATGTCCGGGTCGGCGCGCAGGAAGGCGCGCATCACGGTGGCGAAGTCCAGCCCGGCCTTGCGGTTGACCTGCACCTGGCGCAAGCCTTTCTGCGTGATCTCGACCGGATCCTCGGCGGTCCAGATCTTGGTGTCCGGCGTGTTCAGGTAGTTCAGCACCGAGTGCAGCGTGGTGGTCTTGCCGGAGCCGGTCGGGCCGCAGACGAAAAACAGGCCATACGGTTTCTCGATGGTGGCGCGCAGGCGCTCCAGGTTAAACGGCAGCACGCCCAGCTTGTCGAGCGGGATCGGCTCGCCGGCCGCCAGGATGCGCATCACGATGTCCTCGACGCCGCCGGCCGAGGGAATGGTGGCCACCCGCAGTTCGATGTCCAGCGGGCCGTATTTCTTGAACTTGATCTTGCCATCCTGCGGCTTGCGCCGCTCGGAGATATCGAGGTCGCACATGATCTTCACGCGCGCCACCAGCGCGCTGCGGTAGGCGGCGGGGATCTCGATGTAGGGCACCAGTGTGCCGTCCTTGCGGAAGCGGATGCCGGTCTTGCCCTTGCCCGGCAGCGGCTCGATGTGGATGTCCGACACGCCCTGGCGGTAGGCGTCGACGATGATCTTGTTGAGCAGCTTGACCAGCTCGTTCTCGACCGCCTCCGACACCTCGGCCGAGCCGCCCTCGGCATCGCCGTCGTCGTCGTCCATGCCCGACAGCAGCTCGCCGACGCTGCCGCTGTCGCCGGCCGCGCCGAAGAAGTGCTCGATCATCTGGCGGAACTCGCGGTTGCTGGTCACGCGGAACACAGGCTTGGCCTTGGGGAAGATCTGGTTGACGATGTGGGTGTTGGCCACCCGTTCGGGGTCCAGCGCCACCACCAGCATGCCGTCCTTGTTGTCCTCCAGCGGCATCCAACCCGATTCCTCGATGTACTGGCGCTTGAGGTTGCGCAGCAGTTCCACCGGCTTGATGCGGTCGGCGCGGAAGTGTTCGTACGGCACGCCGAAGTGGCGCTGCAGCGAGGCGCCGATGGCCGCCGGCTTGACCTGGAATTCGTCGATCAGCACTTCCTCGACATCGACGTCCTTCTTGCGCGCCGCGCGCGTGGCCAGCTCCAGCTCGGGCGCCGACAGCACCGCGTCCGTCACCAGCCCGTCATATTTGGTCCTGACCATTTGTGGCGGCTTCATGCGCTGGCTGAAGGCCACCGACAGCGTCTCGCACAACTCCTTCACGCCGGCCTCGGCGATGGCGGAGAAGGGCGCGCGGTCGCGGTTGTTGATGAACTGGACCACGCCCAGCAGCTCGCGCGACTGCACCGCGATCAGCGGCGCCACCAGCATCTGCCTGGTGCGGTAGCCGGTGCGCTGGTCCACGCCCTGCTGGAAGCGCAGCTCCGGCGAGTAGCGCGCCAGCTCGGCCTGGTCGTAGACGTCGGCGATGTTGACGGTCTTGCGGGTCAGCGCCACGTAGCCGGCGATGGAGGCCGGCGTGACCGCCAGCTTGAGGTCGCGGAACGAGGTCAGCCCGGTCTTGACCTTGGAGACGATGTAGTCCTTCTCGTGGTCCATCGCGTACAGCGTGAAGCGGTCGCAGTTGAACAGGTCGCAGAACTCCATGCCCAGGTCGAGCATAATCTCGTCCAGGTTGCTGGTGGCGTGGATCTTGGTGGTGACGGTTTGCAGCTTCTGGAAGAACGCCAGCCGCAGGTCGACATCGCTGGGGTGTGGACTGGGGAGGCCGGCGTCGTTCATGGTGCCCTCGCTAGGTCAGGTGGACTTCCATGCCTTCGTAAGCGAGGAAGACCTTCAGGTCGCCCAGCAGCGGCGCATGGCGCGCCATCACGTCGGCGAACACGGCTTCGAGTTCGTCGTCGCTGCGGGTCGGTTCATGATGGGTGCAGTATAGCGCTTTGGCGCCGGTGCGCAGCGCCAGCGAGAACGCCGAATCGAAGGTGCCGTGGCCCCAGCCCTGCTTGGCCGGATATTCCTCGCGGGTGTAGGAGCAGTCGACGATCAGCGCGTCCACCCCCTGCACGGTGGCGTCGATGGCGGCGTTGCGCTGGTCCATCCACTGCTGGTAGGCCGCGTGCTCCGGGTGGCCGGGCGGGTGGATGTTGTAGTGCGGCTCATGGTCGCCCGTGAAGAACAGCGATTTTCCGTTGCATACGATACGATAGCCGAGGTCGGTCACCGGATGGTTCATCACGACGTTGTGCACGGTGGCGTCGCCCACCTGGATCGGCTCGCCGACGGTGAGCGTGCGGTATTCGATGGTGGCGTCCATCTGCGTTTCGCTGACCGGGAAATAACTGTTTTGCAGCTGCACGCCCATCACATGTTCGATGCCGTTGCCGGTCACCGGGTCGGTCACGCCATGCAGGCGCACGCGGCTGTCGCGCACAAACAGCGGCGTGAAGAAGGGCAGGCCGTGGATGTGGTCCCAGTGGCTGTGGGTGATGAAGATGTTGGCGTGGATCGGCGTGGTCTTGTTTTGCAACAGCGATTGCGCCAGCGAAAAAATGCCGGTGCCGCCGTCGATGACTATCAGGGTGTTGTCATCGGTGCGTACCTCGATACACGTGGTGTTGCCGCCGTAGCGCGCGGTGCGCGGTCCGGGGGAGGGAATGGAACCGCGCACTCCCCAAAAAATAAATTTCATACGCAATCCTGTTTTTTAGCTCGATACGCCAATTGATGATAACTTTTTTTCCCGGCAACAGGGAAAAAGCCGACACTCCCCATGGTAATTTTGTCTTGTCGAGCATTTGTTGATGTACAACAGCTTGCGCTGCGGCTACACTTTGTTAGTGCGCTTGACGCCAGTCCATTCAACCGCTAGTGAAAAAGCAACCATGCAAGAGTTGAATCAAACCCAGATCGCACAACGGCTCGACCAGTTGACCGAGTTGAGCGTCCAGCTGGGCAGCAGCCACGATACCGATACGCTGTTGGAGCGCATCCTGATCGTGGCCAAGAGCATGACCAACGCCGACGGCGGCACCCTGTACCGCCCCAGCGAGGACAAGCGTCACCTCGATTTCGCCATCCTGATCAACGACACGCTGCAGACCCACCAGGGCGGCGTCAGCGGCCAGCCGATCTCGGCGCCGGGCGTGCCGCTGTTCGACGACAACGGCGAGAAGAACCTGGCCTCGGTGGCGGCCTACGCGGCGCACTTCGGCCTGTCGGTCAACATCGAGGACGTGTACAAGGCCGACGTGTTCAATTTTTCCGGCATGGTCAAGTTCGACCAGCTGCGCCACTACCATTCGCAATCGTTCCTGACGGTGCCGATGAGCGACCACGAGGGCGAACTGGTCGGCGTGCTGCAACTGATCAACGCCAAGGACAAGGACACCGGCGCCATCCGCGCCTTCACCCAGACCGACCAGCGCTTCATCGAGGCGCTGGCGGCGCAGGGCGCGGTGGCGCTCACGCACCAGCGCCTGATCGCCCAGTTGGAAGAGCTGCTGGAAGCCCTGGTCAACCTGATCAACATCGGCATCGATGAAAAATCGCCGTACACCGGCCGCCACTGCCAGTTCGTGCCGGAACTGACGATGATGCTGGCCGAGGCCGTGCACGCCACCGAGACCGGCCCCATGGCCGAGTTCCGCATGACCGACGCCGACCGCAAGGAATTGTGGCTGGCCGGCCTGCTGCACGATTGCGGCAAGATCACCACGCCGGTGCACGTGGTGGACAAGGCCACCAAGCTGGAAACCATTTTCGACCGCATCGCCCTGATCGACACCCGCTTCGAGGTGCTGCTGCGCGATGCCGAGATCGCCGCGCTCAAGCGCAAGCTGGCGCCCGGCAGCGACCACGCCGCCATCGACGCCGGGCTGGCCGCGCAGCTGGCCACGCTGCGCGCCGACCGCGACTTCATCCGCGCCGCCAACGTCGGCGGCGAGGGCATGGCGGCGGCCGACCAGGACCGTGTGCGCGCCATCGCCCAGTACCGCTGGACCGGCCCGGACGGCGCCGAGCGCGACTTCCTCGACGCCGACGAGGTGATGAATTTGACCATCAAGTTCGGCACCTTGACCGAGCCCGAGCGCAAGCAGATCAACAACCACATCTCGATGACGATCCGCATGCTGGAGGCGCTGCCGTGGCCCAAGCACCTGAAGAACGTGCCGGAATACGCCGGCGGCCACCACGAGCGCATGGACGGCAAGGGTTATCCGCGCGGGCTGACCAAGGACCAGATGTCGGTGCCGGCGCGGCTGATGGCGATCGCCGACATCTTCGAGGCGCTGACCGCCAAGGACCGGCCGTATAAGAAGGGCAAGATGCTGTCCGAGTCGCTGCGCATCCTGGGCAACTTCTCGCTCGACGGCCACATCGACCCCGACCTGTTCGACATCTTCATCCGCAGCAAGATCTATCTGCAGTTCGCCCACAAGAACATGGACGAGAAGCAGATCGACGTCATCGACGAGTCCCTGATTCCCGGCTACACACCGTAAGGAGCGCGCGTGCGCCTGATCCCCGCCAAGTGGACCAAGGTCCTGCTGAAGTACGGACCGCGCTGGCTGCTGGGCGTGCTGATCACGGCGGCCGGCGTGCTGTACTCGCTCAACATCTGGGAGAGCGAGGCCGTGGCCCGCCTCGACAACCTGCTGGCCGGCGAGCGCATGAAGCTGGAGCAGCCTGTGCTGGACCCGCGCATCGTCATCGTCGACATCGACGGCCAGGCGCTGACCGAATTCGGCCGCTTCCCGTGGAGCCGCAACGTGCAGGCGCGGCTGATCTCGCAGCTGACCGGGCACTACCAGGTCAAGGCGGTCGGCTACGATATCTCCTTCCCCGAGCCGGACACCAGTTCCGGCTACGGCGTGCTGGAGAAGCTGTCCAGCAAGGAACTGAGCGACGTGCCGGCATTGAAACAGAAACTGGAGCAGCTCAAGCCCTCGCTGGACTACGATGGCCTGTTCGCCGCCGCGCTGAAAGGGCAGCCGGTGATCCTGGGCTTCAACCTGTCGCCGGACCAGGTCAAGGGCGAGCTGCCCAAGCCGCTGTTCTCCGAGCGCGACCTGAACGGACGCGAGCTGACCGCCTACAACGCCCCCGGCTTCGAGGCCAACGTGCCGGTGCTGCAGCGGGCGGCGGCCGGCGGCGGCAGTTTTTCCGTGTCCACCGATCCGGACGGCATCGTCCGCTCGGCCTACCTGATCCAGCAAGTGGGCGACAACTACTATCCCTCGCTGTCGGTGGCCACGGCCGGGCTGTACCTGGGCGCGCTGGCGGTCAAGCCGCTGCTGACCGAATCGGTGGACCAGTTGTCGCAGAGCCAGCTCGAGAGCGGCGGCTACGACGCGCTGACCATCCTGCTGCCGGACCACAAGCAGCGCGTGATCCCGGTCGGCGAGGCGATGTCGACGGTGGTGCAGTTCCGCGGCACTGGCGGGCGCGCGGGCGGCGCCTTCCGCTACGTGTCGGCGGCCGACGTGCTGACCGGCCGGGCGCCGGTCGAGCTGTTGAAGGGCACGGCCGTGCTGATCGGCACCACCGCGCCCGGCCTGGTCGACCTGCGCGCCACGCCGGTCAAGGCCGAGTATCCGGGCGTGGAGATCCACGCCAACATCATCAAGTCCATCCTCGACAACCGCTTCAAGTCGCGGCCCTACGCGGCGTTCGTGATCGAGGCCGGGCAGATCCTGGCGATCGGCCTGCTGCTGAGCTTTGCGCTGGCCGCGCTGTCGCCGCTGCGTTCCATCCTGCTGGGCGTGCTGGTGCTGGCCGCCAGCTTCGGCCTGAACTACTACGAATACACCTCGCTCGACCTGATCTACAACCTGGCCATGCAGCTGATCGTGATCGCCTCGGTGTTCGTGCTCAACGTGGCGTGGGGTTATTTCTTCGAGGTGAGGAAGGGGCAGGCGCTGGTGTCGCGCTTCGGCGAATACGTGGCCCCCGAGCTGGTCGCCGAGATGGCCGACGACCCGGAAAAATACAATATGGACGGCGAGAGCCGCGAGCTGACCGTGCTGTTTGTCGACGTGCGCGGCTTCACCACGATTTCCGAGGGGCTCACGCCCAGGCAGCTGCGCGAATACATCAACCTGTACCTGACGGCGATGTCGGAGGACATCCGCGACAGCCATCGCGGCACGCTCGACAAGTACATCGGCGACGCTGTCATGGCCTTCTGGGGCGCGCCGGTGGCCTTCCCCGACCACGCCAGCCGCGCGGTCGCCACCTCGCTGCTGATGCAGGCCAGCGCGCGCCGGCTCAACGAGGACTTCATCGCGCGCGGCTGGCCGCCGCTGAAGATCGGCATCGGCCTGAACACCGGCCTGATGCACGTGGGCGACATGGGCTCGAAGATCCGCCGCGCCTACACCGTCATGGGCGACGCCGTGAACCTGGGCTCGCGGCTGGAGGGCATCACCAAGGTCTACGGCGTGGGCATCGCGGTGGGCGAGGCCACGCGCGCCGCCGCGCCGGAGTACGCCTACCGCGAGCTGGACCTGGTGCGGGTCAAGGGCAAGCACGAGCCGGTGGCGATTTTCGAGCCGATTGTTCTGGACAAAGATGTCGATCCGGCCACACGCGACGAGCTGGAACGCTGGCACGCGGCGCTCGCTGCTGTTCGCATGCAACAGTGGGATCTGGCGATGCAGATTATCGTTAAATTGCAGGAAATATTTCCTGAGCGCAGTCTGTACTCGCTGTATACTGAGCGCATCACTTATTATCGAGCTCATCCTCCCGGTGCGGATTGGGACGGCGTGACCACTTTCGAGACCAAATAGTGGGAAAAAGCGTAGACATGACGGTGAAATAACGCGGCGCAATCTCGCCACGCGCGGAAAAATCTGTCGCCCGGCAGGAAAAAGACGTGGCGGCCTCGGCAAAGAAGGCTACACTTAGAGGAATATTAGTTTCCTTGCGGATATGCTTTGCGGGCCTGATTCTCCTCCCGATCACACTCCGAATAACTGGTTCGCGGCATTCCGGGGCGCGCGGACGTCACTCCCCACCGGATAGAGGATGCCGTTATGAAAGCCGATACCAGCCGCTCCACGCAACGCCGCGCGCCCGCCGCGCCCTTGCGCCGCAAACTGATCGCCGTCATGGTGGCCGCCTGCTATTCCACCGCGCAGGCGGGCCCGAGCAACCCGACCGTGGTGGCGGGCCAGGCCAGCTTCAACCTGCAGGGCAAGACCTATTCGATCACCAACACGCCCAACACCATCATCAACTGGCAGAGTTTTTCGGTGGCGCCGGACGAGATCACCCGTTTCATCCAGCAAAGCGCGGACAGCAAGGTTTTGAACCGCATCACCGGCCAGAACCCGACCCAGATCCTCGGCTCGCTGCAATCGAACGGCAAGGTGTTCCTGATTAACCCGAACGGCGTGATCTTCGGCGCCGGTTCGCGGGTGGATGTCAACGGCCTGGTGGCGTCGAGCCTGGCGATCTCCAACGCCGACTTCCTGGCCGGCAAAAACAACTTCAGCGGCGACGCCTCGGCGGGCAAGGTCAGCAACGCGGGCACGATCACCACGCCGTCCGGCGGCCAGATCTTCCTGGTCGCGCCGGCGGTGGAAAATAGCGGCGTCATCTCGGCGCCCAACGGCGACGTGGTGCTGGCGGCCGGCCACAGCGTGCAGCTGTTCGACTCCAAGGACCCGAACGTGCAGGTGGTGGTGTCGGCCCCGGCCGACCAGGCGCTCAACCTGGGCCAGATCGTGGCGCAGGGCGGACGGGTCGGCGTGTATGGCGCGCTGGTCAACCAGCGCGGCGGCATCAACGCCAACAGCGCGGTGCGCGGCGCCAACGGCCAGATCATCCTCAAGGCCAGCGGCACCACGCTGCTGGAGGCGGGCAGCACGACCACCGCCACCGGCAGCAACCTCAACACCGGCGGCGACATCCGTCTGCTGGGCGCCCGGGTGGGCGTGACCGGCAACGCCGTGGTGGACGCCAGCGGCGCGGCCGGCGGCGGCACGGTGCTGGTGGGCGGCGACTACCAGGGCAAGAACGCGGCGGTGCAGAACGCGCAGCAATCGTATGTGGGCAAGGACAGCGTGATCCGGGCCGACGCCACGCAAAACGGCGACGGCGGCAAGGTCATCGTCTGGAGCGACCAGGCCACGCAGATGTTCGGCGCCATCTCCGCGCGCGGCGGCGCCAACGGCGGCAACGGCGGCTTCGTGGAAACCTCCGGCCATTACCTCGACATGCGCGGCACGGTCGATACCCGCGCGCCCAAGGGCGCCACCGGCAAGTTGCTGCTCGATCCGAGCGACGTTTATATCGCCGACAACAGCGGCGTGTCCGGCGTGCCCAGCTCGGTGGGCAACCTCAACCTGGTGAGCGGCGGCTCGACCTTCCTGGAATCGGGCAGCGTGCAGGATTCGCTGCTGCTGACCAATACGCTGCACACGGCGCTGTTGGCCAATGACGTGACGGTCAGCACGGGCAATCCCAACGGCAGCGGCGGCGGCGACATTTCGGTGCTGAGCGAGATCCTGCTGCCGTCGGGCCGCACGCTGTCGCTGACGGCCGACCGCGACATCAACCTGAAGGCCGCGGTCACCGGCGGCAACAGCAACCTGGTGCTGACCTCGGGCCGCTCCATCGTGCAGGTCACGGAGCCGATCTCGGCGCTTACGGTCCACAACATCAACGCGATGGCGGCCACCAACATCACGCTGGCCAACGACAGCAACGCCATCGGTGGCTACGCGTCGCTGCAGGCCACCAACGGCAATGTCGTGCTGACCGGGACCAGCATCAACCTGGCCAACAGCCTGGCGGGCGGCTCGCTGACGGCCACGGCCCAAAATGGCGATGTCCGCGTCAGCGGCAACGTGACCAGCACCGGCAACATGACGCTGACCTCGGCCAAGACCAATGGCGTGGCGACGGTCGACAGCGGCATGTCCGTCCTGTCCAGCGGCGGCAATGTGATCGTGCAGGCCGATAACATGACGCTCAACGGCACGCTGTCCGCGACCACGGCGCATGGCGTGCGGCTGACGCCATATTCCGACGCCACCGCCATCCAGGTCGGCGCCGGCGCCACCGACGCCGCCGGCGTGCTGGGCCTGACCGATGCCGAACTGAAGCACGTCCAGCTGCCGGCCAACGGCTGGCTGAGCATCGGCGACGCCGCCGGCGGCAGCGGCTATGGCAGCGGCACCGGCAACCTGTCCGTGGTCGGCAACCTGGATCTGACCGGCGGCCAGAACGCCGGCACGCTGACCTTGTACAGCCAGGGCGGCAACATCAGCGTCGCCAGCGGCGCGGCCGTCAACAACACCGGTGCGCTCAGCCTGGTCACGCATTCGAGCGGCGACTACCGCATCACCAACGCGGGCAGCCTCACGTCCAGCTCCGGCATCAACCTGTACGCCGGCAAGATGACGCTGGCCGGCGGCTCGCTCAACAGCGGCTCGGTCAGCCTGGGTTCGACCAACGCCGTGGAAATCGGCGCCACCGGCAATCCGGCCAACGTGCTGGCGCTGACCAACGCCGACCTGGCCAGCACCAACTCGAGCTGGCTGACGGTGGACAACAACAACCAGAGCGCAGCCGGCAATATCGTCGTCGGCCAGCCGCTGACGCTGGCCAACAGCCTGGCCCTGACCGCTACCGGCAGCATCGCGCTGCAGGCGCCCGTCACCACGGGCGGCCTGACGCTGAGCGCCGGCACCAGCTCCAGCATCACCGCCACCGGCAGCGTGACCGTCAACGGCATCTTCAACCTGCAGGCCGGCGCCTGGAGCCAGGTCGGGACCCTGCCGAGCTTCAGCGCCACCGATTTCCGCATCGCCGGCGGCACCTTCGTGCGCGCCGCCAGCGGCGACGGCGCGACGGCGCCTTACCATCTGGTCGATGTCTACGGCCTGCAAGGCATGGGTTCCTTGCCGGCCACGCGCAACTATGTGCTCGACAACGACATCGACGCCAGCACGACCGCGCACTGGAATTCCATGGGCGGCAGTAACTACAAGGGCTTCAAGCCGATCGGCGATCTCGATCATGCCTACACCGGCGTGTTCGACGGCAACCACAAGAGCATCAACGGCCTCTACATCAACCTGCCGACCACCAACCAGATCGGCCTGTTCTCGGTGTTGGGAGCGGGCACCATCCGCGACGTCCGCATCGCCGGCGCGACGGTCGAGGGCAACAGCTACACCGGCGTACTGGCGGGCAGCATCCAGATGGGCGGCACCGTCAGCGGCGTGGCGATCGAATCCAACGTCTACGGCAACGGCACCAATCTCGGCGGGCTGGCCGGCTACTCCAACGGCGCCATCGGCACCTCCTACGTGGTGGGCAACGTGATCGGCAAGAACGCCTACAGCGTCGGCAGCACCGGCGGCCTGCTGGGCGGTAACGGCATGTACGGCACCCTGGCCACCACCTACAGCAGCGGCGACGTCAAGACCAGCACCAACGACGCCGTCCACGCTTTGGTCGGCGCCGGCGCCAACGGCGGCGCGGTGACGTCCAGCTACTACAGCGCGACGGGCGCCGGCAGCGACAGCGCCGGCGCGGTCGGCCTGACTTCGGCGCAGATGTTGCAGCAGGCCGGCTTCAGCGGTTTCGATTTCACCGGCGGCACGTCGGTGTGGCGCCTCTACGCGGGCCACACGACGCCGCTGCTGCGCGGCTTCCTGACGCCGCTGACGGTGCAAGTGACCGGCACCGGCGGCACCAAGATCTACGACGGCACGGCGGCGACGTTCGGCCAGACCTACACGCACGCGGACGTCAGCGGCACGCTGGGTTTCGACGGCGCGGTCAACGTCGGCACCTACAACCTGGGCGGCCTGTATTCGCACCGGTACGACATCAGCTACGACGCCGCGCCGCAGATGGTCATCACGCCGCGCCACATCACCGCCACCGTCACCGGCGCCAGCAAGACCTACGACCGGCTGGCCGACCTGGTGCTGGCCACCTCCGACGGCAGCTACGACTTCAGCTACGGCAACGTCGTCGGCACCGACAAGCCCGGCATCAGCGGCACCCTGAGCTTTGCCGACAAGACCGCCGGCTCCGGCAAGACCGTCACGGTCGCCAGCCCGTCGCTGACCAACAACCCGTACGGCAACTACGTGCTGGACGGCGCCGTGACCGGCACCGGCACGATCAACAAGGCCACGCTGCAGATCAGCGGACTGAGCGCGCCCGGCCGCACCTACGACGGCACCACCAGCATCACGGTGAACGGCACCGCGTCGGTCACGCCGATCTCCGGCGACGTCGTGACACTGAGCGGTTCCAACAGCGCCAGGCTGGAGAACAAGAACGCCGGCGCCAGCAAGCTGGTGCTGCTGGACTTGAATAGTTACAGCTTGTCCGGCGGCGACGCCGGCAACTACACGCTGGTGTCGCCGTCCAGCCTGATGACGGAGATCGCGCCCGCGCAGCTGAGCGTGAGCGGCGTGACCGCCAACAGCCGCGTCTACAATATGGACCTGAACCCGGCCACCAGCCAGTACGGCACGGCGGCCACGCTGAACGTCGCCAACGGCGCCATCAGCGGCGTGATCGGCAGCGACGCGGTCACGCTGTCGGCCGGCAGCGGCAGCTTCGCCGACCGCCATGCCGGCACCGGCAAGAGCGTGACGGTCGACGGCTTCACACTGGGCGGCGCCGACGCCGGCAACTACGTGGTGACCGGTTTGCCGACCGGACTGACCGCCAACATCACGCCGGCGCCGCTGACGCTGAACCTGGCCAGCCGCGAGTACAACAACACCACCAACGCCACCTACTCCGGCGCCACGCTGACCGGCTTGCTGGGCGTGCCGAACGGCCCGCTCGACGCGGTGTCGCTGCTGATCGGCGAGGGCAGCACCCTCAGCTACGTCGACAAGAACGTCGGCGTCAACAAGGTCGTCAACATCATCGGCAGCCAGCCTAGCCTCACCGGCTCCGGCGCCGGCGACTACACGCTCAATGCCGGCGCACGGGGCACGATCACGGCCCGTCCAACGTCGACCTGGAGCGGCAGCGGCGGCGGCCTGTGGAGCGCGGCCGGCAACTGGACCGACAGCATCGCGCCGGACGGCGCCAATGTGCTGGCCGCCGTCATCGGCAGCAGCGCTGGCACCATCACCTACGACGCCAGCGCCGGCAACGTCAAGCTGGACACGCTGACCGTCGGCAGCGGCAGCCAGCTGGCGCTGACGGCCGGCACGCTGATCGTCAACGGCGCTTCCAGCCTGACCGGCGCCACGCTCACGCTCAATGGCGGCAACATGGTGCAGAACGGCGCGATGTCGGTCTCCAACCTGGCGTTGACCAACGGCGTGCTGAGCGGCACCAACAGCGCCGCCAGCGTGACCACGTCCAACCTGACGCAAGCGGGCGCCGGCAGCATCGACATGAGCGGCACGCTCACCGTCTACAGCACCGGCAACCTCTCGATCGGCAACGCGCGGGCGCAGAGCGGCATCACGCTGGTCGCGGGCGAGGGCAGCGGCGCCATCAGCCAGACCGGCGCGTTGCAGACCGACAGCCTGCACACGACCGCCACCAGCGGCATCGACCTGACCAACACCGGCAACCGCGTGAACGGCTTCAGCGCCAGCAACGGGCACGGCAATGTCGCGCTCACCAACACCGTGTCCAGCGGCGAGCTGGCGCTGGGCGCCTTGACCACCACCAACGGCAATATCGTCATCGACAACCACGGCGGCATCCACACCGGCGGCACCATCCATGCCTACAACGGCGGGGTGTCGATCACCGCGCACAGCCCGATCACCATCAGCGACCAGGTGTTTGGCGACGATATCGCGCTGTCGGCCAGCACCGACATCACCTTGCAGTCGGGGGCGCAGCTGAACGCGACCAATTCGATCAAGATGACCGCGACCAATAACATCGTGCTGGGCGGCCTGCTCAGCGTGACCTCGCCGACCGGCAGCATCTCGGCGCTGGCCACCAACGGCAGCATCAGCGTCGGCAGCGCCACCACCATCAACAGCCACGGCGCGCCGGTGTCGCTGGCCGCGCCGTTCGGCTCGGTGAGCGCGGGCTCGATCTCGCTGGGAAGCGGCACGGTGCCGGTCATCGATTCCGGTTCGGGCACCGCCGCCGCCGCGGCCGCCCAGG
>NZ_WWCX01000054.1:0-42228 GCF_009857655.1 Duganella vulcania | reverse complement strand
AGGTCGATGCGCAGCTGGCCGCCGTCGCCGCCCAGGCGCGCGCCCAGCGCGGCGGCGGCGTCGGACAAGCTCTGGTCGAACGCCTGCTGGGCCGGCAGCCAGGCCAGCATGTAGGTCAGCGCGCCGCCGGCCAGGTTGATCAGCAGGATCGGGCCGATCAGCCATTTCAGCAGCCGCAGCCGGATGCTATTCATTCTTCATGGGCCGCCGGGGCCTGCTCCAGCATGTAGCCGAAGCCGCGGATGGTGCGGATCGAGACGCCGGCGTCGGCGATCTTCAGACGCAGGCGCGAGATGTAGACTTCCACCGCGTTCAGGGTCAGGTCGTCGCCCCAGGGCAGGATGGCGTCGATGATCTGCTGCTTGGAGACCACGCGCGCGCCGTGCTGCAGCAGGTATTCCAGCACCGCCCACTCGCGCACCGACAGCTCGATGGTCTTGTCGCGCACGCGGGCGCGCTTGGCCGACAGGTCCAGCGCCAGGTCGCCCAGCGCCAGCACGGCCGGCTTGGGGGTGTTGCGCCGCGCCAGCGCCCGCAGCCGCGCCACCAGCTCGGCGGTGGCGAAGGGCTTGACCAGGTAGTCGTCGGCGCCCAGCTCCAGGCCACGCACCCGGTCCTCGATGGCGTCGCGCGCGGTCAGCAGCAGCACCGGCACCTGGCTGCCGCGCGCCCGCAGGCGCCGCACCACCTCGAAACCGTCGATGCCGGGCAGGCCGATGTCGAGCACCACCACCTCGGTGTGCTCGGCCCGCTGCAGCAGCGCGTCGGCCTGGGTGCCGTTGCCGACCACCTCGACCGCCATGCCGTGGCCGCTCAACACGCGGCTCAGGCCATCGGCCAAGACCGCGTCGTCCTCCACCACAAGTACATGCATGATCTGTGCGCCACTTGATTTGAATTTGTGCATTATGCACGCGCGCTGCGGAGAAAAATAGAGCTCGTGTAGGACCAGGACTACAAAGTGCCATGTTGCAAGCCTACACGGGGGCGTCCCCTCCTCTTATGTTCGCAATTTAACAAAGACCTCAAAATTATGGCAACACTGAAGCACGCCTTTGGTGCTCTTGTATAGCCAGATTGTGAGGAACAAAATGAACAACACCCAAATTAACGCAACCGACAAAACCGCAGCGCCACGCATGACGGTGAACTCGAAAGAATTCAACGTTGCGTCACGGCCTGTTGTCAGCATCAGCGGCGCCCAGCAGAACGAGTTGCTGGCCGCGCTGCCCCGCGACGTGCTGGAATCGTTGTTTGAGCACCTGGAACTGGTGACACTGCCCTTCGGCAAAGAATTGTTCGAGTTCGGCGGCGCGATGGACTACGTCCATTTCCCGACCACCGCCATTGTCTCGCTGCTGTACGTGATGGAAGACGGCGCCACCACCGAGATCGCCGTGGTTGGCCATGAGGGCGTGGTCGGCGTCTCGCTGTTCGAGGGCGAGCGCGCCATGTGCAGCGCCGTGGTGCAGGCGGCCGGCTACGGCTACCGCATGAAGGCCCAGCACCTGCGCGACGCCTTCAACCAGGGCGGCGCCCTGCCCGCGCTGCTGATGCGCTACAACACCGCGCTGTTCGCGCAGATGGCGCAGAACGCTGTCGGCGGCCGCCACAGCTCGATCGAACAAAAGCTGTGCCGCTGGCTGCTGGACCGCCTGGACCGCTCGCCATCGAACGAATTGAAGGTCACGCAGGAAATGATTTCCATCATGCTGGGCGTGCGCCGCGAAAGCATCACCGCCGCCGCCGGCAAGCTGCAGGACGAAGGCTTGATCGCCTACCGCCGCGGCAATATCACTGTGCTTGATCGGTCAGGCTTGGAGGCGTATGCGGGTGAGTGCTACAAGGTGGCCCGGACGGAATATGAACGTCTGCTGGTGGATGTAGCACGCTGCTAAGCACATCACTGATGGCCGGTGGCAGCGTCGTCATGTCGGCGCGGCGCTCCTCCGCCGGCGGGCGGGTGCGCAAGGGAATGGAGACCTCGATACAAGTGCCGGCGTCATTGCGGCCACGGCGGATGGTCAGCGTACCGCCCAACAGCAAGGCGCGTTCACGCATGCCCAGCAGTCCATGCGACATGGGCTTGACGATGTTGTTGGCGGCGATGCCGATGCCATCGTCGATAATGCGCAGCATCAGCCCGCCCTGGTTGCGGCTCAGGGTGACCGTCACGCGGCTGGCCTTGGCATACTTGCGGATATTGGTCAGCGATTCCTGCACAATGCGGAACAAGGCAATCGACAAATCGCCCGACCGGCCGGCCGCGCTTTCGATTTCAGCGGCCACGTCGCAATCGCAACGGACCTGGGCCAGACGGCTGAATTCGCTGCAATAGCTTTCGATGGCGGCGCACAGGCCCAGGTTGTCGAGCAGGCTGGGACGCAGGTTCTCGACGATGCGGCGCTTCATTTCCACTGTTTCCACCAGCGTGGCGCGGGCGCGCTTGAGCTGGGTGGCCAGTTCGGGGTCGGTCTTCTGCAATTGCTGGGTGACGGCGGCGATGTCCATGCTGATCGAGGTCAGGTTGGCGCCCATTTCGTCGTGCAACTCGCGCGACAGGCGGACCTTTTCTTCCTCGCTGATGCTGATCAGGTGGCGCGACAGCACCGACAACTGCTCGGTACGCTGCTCGACCTGCGATTCCAGGTTTTCATTGGCGCTTTGCAGCGCGTGCTCGACCTGCGCACGGTTGGCGAAGCTGCGCCGCACCAGCTGGTAGAACATGACCAGCACAAAGATGGCCAGCGCGTTGATGCCCATGCCCAGCAACACGGCTTTCTGGTATTCCTGGTAGAAGGTGGCGCTGCGCGTGACCAGCGTCTCGTTCTGCTCCTGCTCCATAATGACCACCTGCAGGCGGATCTCGTCCATGCTGGCGCGGCCGTCGCTGAGCTTGGCGATCTTGACGATCTCCTCCAGCCCGCCCTCGCGGTAGACGTCGATGGCCTGGCTCATGATGGAGAGGCGGCGGCGCACCAGCGTGTGCAGCTGCGCCAGGTTTTTCAGCTGCGACGGGCTATCGGCCAGCAGCTTTTCCAGTTCCTTGAATTCGATTTCGGTCTCGGCCAGCGCGGTCTTGGTCGGCCCCAGGTAGGCGTCGCGCCCGGACAGGAAATAGCCGCGCATGCTGCTCTCGGCGTCGAGCACCAGCACGTTGAGGTATTGCAGGCGATCGGCCACCCGGGCGGTCTGGCCCAGCTGCACCTGCGCCCCGCGCAACGCTTGCAAATTGTGGAACAGGCTGAATCCGTTGACGATCAGCAAGAGCGCACAGGTCACGCACAAGACGGTCTTGTACAGCGGCAGGCGGTGATGCGGCGCTGTTTCGACGGTGAAATACATCCTGACGAGTTTCCTTCACAAGGGTTAATCCGGGGCGGACAAATGCCACACTAGCCGGATTATAGTCCGATGGGGAACAGGATGCTGAATGGAGCAGCGGCAACAGTGCGCGCCCCGGCAAGCTTGCTAATCGAGCAGGTTGTTCTTCATGGCGTAGTAGGTCAGGTCGGAATTCGACTGCATGCCCATTTTTTCCATGATGCGGGTGCGGTAGGTGCTGACGGTCTTGATGCTCAGCGACAGCGCCACGCCGATGTCCGACACGGTGGCGCCGCGCGCCAGGCGCAGGAAGACCTGGAACTCGCGGTCCGACAACTCGGTGTGCAGCGCGGTGTTCGGATCACGGTCAAAGCTTTGCGCCAGCAGTTCGCCGACGGTCGAGCTGACATAGCGGCGGCCCTGGTACACGGTGCGCACGGCGGACATCAGCTCGTCGGCCTCGCATTCCTTGTTCAGGTAGCCGTTGGCGCCCATCTTGAACAGGTTCAGCGCGTACTGCTGCGCCGGATAGCCGGACAGGATCAGCACCGGCAAGTCCGGCTGGCCCTGGCGGATGGTGCGCAAGGTGTCGATGCCGCTCTGGTCGGGCATGGCGATATCGAGCAGCAGCACGTCGCAAATCTCGCGCCGCGCGATTTCCAGCGCCTCACGGCCGGTACCGGCTTCCGCCACCACGTCGAAATCGTCCGCGGACGAAAAAATCTGTTTGAATCCTGCTCTTACTATCTGATGGTCGTCACAAATGGCAACGCGTATCATTGTTTCCCCTCGTCTTGTCCGGCTGTCGCGCCATGGGCCCCACCGGACTTCACGCCACCGTCTATCAGCGTCGCTGATGTGAATAATGTTGAAATTATAGCAGCAATCATTCCGCCAGCCGCACTTCACGGCAGTAGTGCGCTAGGGCTGCTTAAGCAACGTCAGTATCGCCAGCAGCTCGCCGCGTATCATGTCGCGGTCCAGCGGAGCAGGAACGTCCGTCACAGGCTTGCCGTTGACAGCCAAGCCACCATCATACTCCGCCGCAGCGGGATCGTACGCGCGGCTGTCGAGCTTATTGCGGGCGCCGCTGATGGTGAAGCCCTGCTCGTACAGGAGTTCACGGATGCGGCGTATCAACAGCACCTCGTGGTGCTGGTAGTAGCGGCGGTTGCCGCGCCGTTTGACCGGCTTGAGCTGCGTGAACTCCTGCTCCCAGTAGCGCAGCACGTGCGGCTTCACGCCGCACAGCTCGCTCACTTCACCGATCGTGAAATAGCGCTTGGCCGGGATCGGCGGCAGCACAACCAGTTCGGATTTGGCGAGGCGGTCATTCATCACGGCTCAGTCCCGGCTCAGGCGGCGCGCGCCATAGGATTGCTCTCTTCGACCATGCCCTTGAGTTTTTGGCTGGCATGGAAGGTCACCACGCGGCGCGCAGTGATCGGGATTTCCTCGCCGGTCTTGGGGTTGCGGCCCGGACGCTGCGGCTTGTCGCGCAGCTGGAAATTGCCGAAACCGGACAGCTTGACGGCCTCGCCGCGCTCGAGCGCGTTGCGGATCTCGTCGAAGAAGGTTTCCACCATGTCCTTGGCCTCGCGCTTGTTCAGCCCGACCTGTTCGAACAACAGCTCGGCCAGCTCCGCCTTGGTCAGCGTAGGCAAATCTTTCTCTGCATCCTGGCGTACCTTGGCCACCTGCATGGCCCGATGCAAATCGGCAGCCAATGCGGATTGGAGTACGGCGGAATCGACGTCGTTATTATTAATTTTCCTGCCCTGCCTTATCTAAGAACGAATGAGTCCGGCACAGGCCGGACTCCCAGATGATCAAAAAAGTCGCTATCAAGTACGCAGACGGGCGCCGTGTTTTTGCGTGGCGGCTACACCGACCGCGCTCATCACCGCTTCCACCACATCGTCCTGCAGCGTATTTTGAGTATCTTGCAAGCTAAAGCGGAAAGCAAGCGATTTTTCGTCTGCCTCCAGCCCTTTACCACGATATTCATCAAACAAAACAATGGCTTGCACGATCTTGCCGTGTGGACTTACTTGCACTGCTGCATCAAACGCGTCCAGCAGGTCTTGCGCTGGAACATGCTGCTTGACCACCACGGCCAGGTCGCGCGTGGCGCCCGGGAACTTGGAGATCTCGGCGTATTCCGGCACGGTGCGTTGCTGAAGAGCAACAGCGTCGACCTCGAACACTACCGGCGCGTGCGGCAGTTCGTACTTTTGCAGCCAGCGCGGGTGCAGCTCGCCGATGAAGCCGACGACCTTGCCATCGAGCAGCACATGCGCCGAGCGGCCCGGATGCAGCGCCGGGTGTTCGGCCTTGACGAAGCGCAGCGGCAGCGGCGCGAACAGGTGCTCCAGGTCGGCCTTGAGGTCGAAGAAATCGACTGCGCGGTTGTCCTGGCCCCACTGCTCGTCGGCCACGTTACCGTAGGCCATGGCGGCCACACGCTTGGGCTGGTGGTAGCCGGCCACAGTCAACGGGCCGTCGGCCACGCTGTCGTCGCGCAGGTAGACCGCGCCGATCTCAAACAGGCGCACGCGGCTGGTCTTGCGGTTCAGGTTGTAGCGCACGTTGGCCACCAGGCTGCCGATCAGCGTCGAGCGCATCACGTTCATCTGGCTGGCGATCGGGTTCTGCAGCTTGATCGGGTTGGCGTTGCCGCCGAAATCCTGCTCCCAGGCCGCGTCCACAAAGCTCATGTTGACCACTTCCTGGAAGCCCAGGTCGGCCAGCTGGTGGCGCACGGCGAACAGCGAGCGGGTGTTTTCCGGCGCGATGATCATCGTGTTGGCAGCCACCGGCGCCACGGTCGGGATGTTCTCGAAACCGTAGACGCGCGCGACTTCCTCGATCAGGTCTTCCTCGATCTCGATGTCGAAGCGGTACGACGGCGACGTCACCGAGAACACTCCCCCGTTCGGGCCATCGGCTAACGTATATGGCAGCGCCAGGCGGGTGAAGATGTCGGCGATGGTCTTGTCGTCCAATGCCACGCCGATCACCTTCTGGGCGCGGGCGGTGCGCATCTGCACCGGCGCGCGCTTGGGCACGTTGACGATCTGGTCGTCGACCGGGCCCACTTGCGTGGTCGGCGTGCCGCAGATTTCGATCAGCAGCGAGGTGATGCGCTCGATGTGCTCGACCGTGGTCGCGTAGTCGACGCCGCGCTCGAAGCGGTGGGCGGCGTCGGTCGAGAAGTTGTACTTGCGGGCGCGGCCCTGGATGGCGTTCGGCCACCAGAACGCCGCTTCCAGGTAGATCGATTCGGTCTCCAGCGAGACGGCGGTGGCGTCGCCGCCCATGATGCCGGCCAGCGATTCGATTTCCTTGTCGTCCGAGATCACGCCGACCCATTCGTCGACCGTGACGGTGTTGCCGTTCAAGAGCTTGAGCGTCTCGCCGGCCTTGCCCCAGCGGACATTGAGGCCGCCATGGATCTTGGCCAGGTCGAACACGTGGGTGGGACGGCCCAGCTCGAGCATCACGTAGTTGGAGATGTCCACCAGCGCCGACACCGAGCGCTGACCGCTGCGCTCGAGGCGCTGCTTCATCCAGTCCGGCGTGGCGGCCTTGGCGTTCAGGTTGCGGATCACGCGGCCGGAGAAGCGGCCGCACAGGTCCGGCGCGGAGATCTTGACCGGCAGCACCTCGGCGCTGTTGACGGCGACCGGGCGGAACGACGGCACATGCAGCGCCACGCCGGTCAGCGCCGACACTTCGCGCGCCACGCCCAGCACCGACAGGCAGTCCGCCTTGTTCGGGGTCAGCTTGATGGTGAACTTGAGGTCGTTGAGCGCGTAGTAGTCGCGGAAGTTCTGGCCGACCGGCGCGTCGTCCGGCAGTTCCAGCAGGCCGCTGCCCTCTTCCGACAGTTTCAGTTCCTTGGCCGAGCACAGCATGCCTTGCGACTCGACGCCGCGCAGCTGGCCGACCTTGATTTCAAACGGCTTGCCATCGGCGCCGGGCGGCAGGACGGCGCCGGCCATCGCGCACACGACCTTCAGGCCGGGACGCACATTGGGCGCGCCGCAAACGATGTTGAGCAAGGTGCCGGTGCCGACATCGACCTGGCAGACGTTCAGGCGGTCCGCGTTCGGATGCTTGGCCATCTCGCGCACGTGGCCGACGACCACGTTGGAGAACGGCGGCGCCACCGCTTCGACTTCTTCCACTTCCAGGCCGGACATCGTCAGCAGATGGGCCAGTTCGTCCGAAGTCATCTTCGGATCGACCATGGTACGGAGCCAGTTTTCGGAGAATTGCATAATCAAGCCTTCAAAGATAGTCCGACGGGAGCGCGCACCTGGGCGGCGCTCGACCGTTTCGTTATTGTTAGTTGAACTGCTTCAGGAAGCGCAGGTCGCCTTCGTAGAACAGGCGCAGGTCGTTGACGCCGTAACGCAGCATCGTCAGGCGTTCCAGGCCGGAGCCGAACGCGAAGCCGATGTACTTTTCCGGGTCGAGGCCGAAGTTGCGCACCACCGATGGATGCACCTGGCCCGAGCCGGAAATCTCCAGCCAGCGGCCCTTCAACGGACCGGAACCGAAGGCGATATCGATCTCGGCCGATGGTTCGGTGAACGGGAAGTACGACGGACGGAAGCGCACCTGCAGGTCGTCGGTCTCGAAGAAGGCCTTGACGAAGTTCAGGTACACGCCCTTGAGGTCGGCGAAGCTGATGTTCTCGGCGATCCACAGGCCCTCGACCTGGTGGAACATCGGCGAGTGGGTGGCGTCGCTGTCGACGCGGTAGGTGCGGCCCGGCGCGATCACCTTGATCGGTGGCGTATGGCTGCGGGCGTAGCGCACCTGCATCGGGCTGGTGTGCGTGCGCAGCAGCAGCGGCTTGCCTTCGCTGTCGTTGCCCTCGATGTAGAAGGTGTCCTGCATCGAGCGGGCCGGATGGTTTTCCGGGCTGTTGAGCGCCGTGAAGTTGGTCCAGTCGTTTTCGATCTCGGGGCCGTCGGCCACATCGAAACCGATGGAGCGGAAGATGGCCTCCACACGTTCCCAGGTCCGCATCACCGGATGGATGCCGCCGCCGGCGCGTCCGCGGCCAGGCAGCGAGACATCGATGGCCTCGGCGTTCAAGCGAGCTTGCATCTGGGCGTCGGCCAGCGCGTCGCGCCGGGCCGTCAGCGCCGCTTCAATCTGCCCCTTGGCAGCATTGATCAGGGCGCCCTGCGCCTTGCGCGCTTCAGGGTCGAGCTTGCCCAACCCCTTCATCAATTCGGTGATCTGGCCGGTCTTGCCCAGATATTTGGCTTTGGCATTTTCCAGTGCGGCCGCGTCATCTTTGACGGCGTCGAAATCCTGCACTGCTGAGGCGACGAGTTGTTCCAGGGAGTCCATGCGTTTTTCTTATCCTCAATCAAAAACGGGGCACAGGTTTCAACCTTTGCCCCGTTCTCAGTCGCAGCCCCGTTGCCGGGACCACGCGTCCAAATCAATGCGTATTAAGCAGCGATTTTTGCTTTCACAGCGTTGACAATCGCAGCGAACGCTGGCTTGTCCATCACTGCCATATCGGCCAGGACTTTACGGTCCAGTTCGATCGAAGCTTTCTTCAGACCATTCATGAAGACGCTGTAGGTAACGCCATGCTCACGGGAAGCGGCGTTGATACGAGCGATCCACAGACGGCGGAAGACGCGCTTCTTGTTACGACGGTCGCGGTAAGCGTATTGGCCAGCGCGCATCACTGCTTGCTTGGCAATACGGTATACCTTGCTGCGACGACCGCGGTAACCCTTGGCCAGGTTTAATACTTTTTTATGACGGGCACGAGCTGTAACCCCACGTTTTACTCTAGGCATAGTAACTCCTTAGTTGTGAGATTAAGCGGTTGGCATCATACGCATGACGGACGTGACGTCCGAAGCGTTGATGTTACGGGTGCCGCGCAGCTGACGCTTGTTCTTGGTGGTCTTCTTGGTCAGGATGTGGCGTTTGAAGGCCATACCCGATTTAACAGTACCACCCGGACGCACGCGAAAACGTTTTTTCGCGGAGCTTTTGGTTTTCATTTTTGGCATAGCAATCTACCCTCTTGGGTAGCTCCATATCAAACAGGATTGCAGGTGGCGACACTACGTCACACTTAGATGCCTGCTTTCACTTGTTTTTGCAGCAGATGCGAGTCCACTACATTTACAACAGCCGGCAATTATAGACCAGATGCTGCAATTCTGCACCACAAATTATAAGAGGCGCCTGAGCGCCTCTTATATTGCCATTAAAGCAGGATTACTTCTTTTTCTTCGGAGACAGGACCATGATCATCTGACGGCCTTCCATCTTCGGGAACTGCTCGACCTGACCGTACGGCTCCAGGTCGGCTTTCAGGCGTTCCAGCATACGGAAGCCAATATCCTGGTGCGCCATTTCACGGCCGCGGAAACGCAGCGTGATCTTGGTTTTGTCGCCTTCATCCAGGAACTTGATGAGGTTACGCAGCTTGATATTGTAGTCGCCATCATCGGTACCCGGACGGAATTTGACTTCCTTCACGGCGATGATCTTCTGCTTCAATTTCGCTTCGTGAGCCTTCTTCTGCTCCGAATACTTGAATTTACCGTAATCCATCAAACGGCAGACCGGCGGGACCGCGGTAGGCGCGATCTCGACCAGGTCGACGTTTGCTTCTTCCGCCAGGCGGAAGGCTTCGGCCAAACTCACGATACCGAGAGGCTCGTTATCGACCCCACTTAAACGCATTTCAGGGGCAGTGATTTCGCCATTGATGCGATGCGACTTGTCAGTAGCTATGGTGATTCCTTTTAAAATCTAATGAAGGACTGCGCGATCAGGCTTTATTGGCGACGTCTTGCTGGAGTCGCTCGATCAGGGCATCGACGGACATGACGCCCAGATCGACATTGCCCCGTGCCCGCACAGCCACGGTATTGGCATCCCGCTCTTTATCGCCAACCACAAGAATGTAGGGCAGTTTTTGGACGGAATGTTCGCGTATTTTATAGGTTATTTTCTCGTTGCGCAAATCGGTCTGCACGCGGAACCCGCTCCGGCGCAGCTTTTCAGCCACTTGCGCCACATATTCGGCCTGCGCGTCGGAGATGTTCAGCACCGATACCTGCACCGGCGCCAGCCACGCCGGCAAGGCGCCCGCGTAGTTCTCGATCAGGATGCCGATGAAGCGCTCCATCGAGCCGACGATCGCACGGTGCAGCATGACCGGCACCTGGCGGCTGTTGTCGGCCGCCACGTACTCGGCGCCCAGGCGCTCCGGCATGAAGAAGTCGACCTGCATCGTGCCGACCTGCCATGGGCGGCCCAGCGAATCCTTCAGGTGGTACTCGATCTTCGGACCGTAGAACGCGCCCTCGCCCGGCAATTCGGTCCAGGTCACGCCGCAGGCGCGCAGGCCCGAACGCAGCGCGTCCTCGGCCTCGTCCCACACTTCGTCGGTGCCGATGCGGTTGTCCGGACGCAGCGCCAGCTTGACTTCGATATTGTTGAAGTCGAAGTCCTTGTAGACCTCCATCGCCTGCGTGTGGAAGGCCACCACTTCCGGCTCGATCTGCTCTTCGGTGCAGAAGATGTGGCCGTCATCCTGGGTGAAGCCGCGCACGCGCATGATGCCGTGCAGCGCGCCCGACGGCTCGTTGCGGTGGCACT
Source organism: Duganella vulcania (assembly GCF_009857655.1). Classification (NCBI taxonomy): domain Bacteria; kingdom Pseudomonadati; phylum Pseudomonadota; class Betaproteobacteria; order Burkholderiales; family Oxalobacteraceae; genus Duganella; species Duganella vulcania. The sequence goes on along the minus strand of NZ_WWCX01000054.1, from coordinate 31,248 downwards.
GGCCGAACTCGCCGTAGCGCAGCGGCAGGTCGCGGTATGAACGCATATTGCTGTTGAAGATCTGCACGTGACCCGGGCAGTTCATCGGCTTCAGCGCGTAGGAGCGGTTTTCCGACTCCGTCACGAACATGTTTTCGCGGTAGTTGTCCCAGTGGCCGGTCTTGCCCCACAGGCTGGAGTCCAGGATCTGCGGCGCCTTCACTTCCTGGTAGCCGTTGACCTGGTACTTGTTGCGCATGTATTGCTCAACCTGCTGCCAGATGGTCCAGCCCTTCGGATGCCAGAACACCAGGCCCGGCGCCTCGTCCTGGAAGTGGAAGAAGTCCAGCTGCTTGCCCAGCTTGCGGTGGTCGCGCTTTTCCGCCTCTTCCAGTTGGAACAGGTACTGTTCCTGGTCTTCCTTCTTGGTCCAGGCGGTGCCGTAGACACGCTGCAGCATTTCGTTCTTGCTGTCGCCGCGCCAGTAGGCGCCAGCCAGCTTCATCAGCTTGAACACTTTCAGCTTGCCGGTCGATGGCACGTGCGGGCCGCGGCACAAGTCGGTGAAGCTGCCTTCGGTGTACAGCGACACATCCTGGTCGGCGGGAATCGACGAGATGATCTCGGCCTTGTAGGCTTCGCCGATGGACTTGAAGTAGGCCACAGCCTCGTCGCGCGGCAGCACCTTGCGGGTGACCGGCTCGTCCTTCTTGGCCAACTCGGCCATTTTCTTTTCGATGGCGACCAGATCGTCAGGCGTGAACGGACGCTTGTACGAGAAGTCGTAGTAGAAACCGTTTTCGATGACCGGGCCGATGGTCACTTGCGCATCGGGGAACAGCTCCTTCACCGCGTAGGCCAGCAAGTGGGCGGTCGAGTGGCGGATCACGTCCAGGCCTTCAGGGTCCTTGTCGGTGATGATGGCCAGGTCGGAATCTTTCTCGATCAGGAAAGAGGTATCCACCACTTTGCCATCCACCTTGCCGGCCAGCGCGGCCTTGCCCAGGCTGGTTGCAATGCTGGACGCCACTTGTGCAACGGTGACTGGGCCGTCGAATTCACGGGCAGAACCATCGGGAAGGCGAACTGAAAGCATAACGATCTCCATTTCGGCGCGGGCGCCAGGTAGTGGTACAAAAAATGATAATAAAAACGCGGACGAAAAAAAACGCGGACTAGCCGCGTTTTCTCTTTTTTTGAGCAAAAAGAATCCCGATCGACTAGCGTCACTCCCAAAGCTTGGTAGTAGTTCGCGGTGTCATAACCGGATTGCCTTTCTCGCTCTTACATGTTCTGGTGGGCGGTGCAGAATTCGAATCTGCGACCCCTTGGATGTCGACCAAGTATTCTAACCAGCTGAACTAACCGCCCGTGGTACTGCTATTTTACTGCGCTTTTACTGCTTTGCTACGTAATCTGGTGGGCGGTGCAGAATTCGAATCTGCGACCCCTTGGATGTCGACCAAGTATTCTAACCAGCTGAACTAACCGCCCGAAGACCAGCATTATAGAGAGCGATCCGGAGAAAAACAAGGGCATTATTCGGAAACATTTACAAATTGCACTATGAGGATGCCATACGCGGGTCATCGACATCCATTAAACTATGGGAGTCCTCACTACAACAAGAAGCCGATGCAAGCCGAAACCCGCGCCAACACTAGCGTAGAGCTGCCACCCTCCCCGTCCGCCCACCTGCACGAACACCGCGACGGCGACGCCCTACATGCGCACTTCAATGTGCAGCGCAGCCAGTCGGTGCTGGCGTGGTCGCTGGCGTTGACCTTGGGATTCGCCGTGGTTGAAGTCGTGACCGGCTTCATGTCCAATTCGCTGGCGCTGATTTCCGACGCCGGCCACATGGTCACCGACGCCGCCGCGCTGGGGCTGGCCTTGCTGGCGCAGCTGATCGCCAAGCGGCCGCCGTCGGCGCGCCACTCGTTCGGCTTCGGCCGTGCCGAGGCGCTGGCGGCTTTCGTCAACAGCCTGGTGCTGTTGCTGCTGGTCGGCTGGATCGTGTTCGAGGCGGTGCAGCGTTTCTCCAAGCCGGAGCAGGTGCAAGGCGGCACCGTGTTCATCGTGGCCGGCATTGGCCTGCTGATCAACCTGGTGCTGGCCTACATGCTGTCGCGCGGCGACAGCAATATGAATACGCGCGCCGCGCTGGTCAATGTGATCGGCGATTTGCTGGGTTCGGTGGCAGCGCTGATCGCCGGCGCCGTCATCTACTACACCGGCTGGATGCAGATCGATCCGCTGCTGTCGATCTTTGTCGCGCTGCTGATTTTGAAATCCACCATCGACGTGCTGCGCGAGTCGTATCACTTCCTGATGGGCGGCGTGCCGGAGCAGATCGACTACCTGAGCGTTGGCGCCGACCTCGGAAAAATAGACGGCGTCTGCTCGGTGCACGACCTGCATGTGTGGGACATGTCGCCAGGCCATCCGGCGCTGATCGGCCATGTCGAAGTCACCGACCTCGCCCGCTGGCCGGAGATCCTGCTCAACATCAAGTCCATGCTGCTGGAAAAGCATGGCATCGACCACATTACGCTGCAAGCGGAAGTGGCATCGCCGGCGCAGGCATAAGTCGGCTTGCAATGCGCATGCGCTTCCCTATACTGCTATCAATGATATCAATCCCGTGAGAGCATCATGTCGCAGCTGCTGGTTCGTGACTTGGACGATGAGATCGTCGATTCGTTAAAACGCTTGGCGGCAGCCAACGGCCGCAGCGCGGAAGCCGAACACCGCGAAATCCTGCGAGCTCACCTGACTAAGCAGCCGAAAAAACGCTCGTTCAAGGAAGTATTGGCGGCGATGCCCTACTTCGGCGATGACGAACTGTTCGATCTCAGGTAGCGATGTTTTTGATTGATGCCAACGTACTTTCCGAGTACAGCAAAGGCAAGCGAGCCAATGCCGGCGTGATAAAGTTCTTCGCCGCCACAGAGAGCAACAGCTTGTTTTTGCCAGTGCAGGTGATAGGCGAAATACAGGCCGGCATCGCGAAGTTGCGACGCGCAGTCGGCGAGCAGGCATTGCAGCGGGCTGAAAAATACGAGCTCTGGCTGGACAGCGTGTTGACAGGGTTTGGCGATCACATTCTGCAATTCGACGTTGAGGCAGCCAGGGTATGGGGCACTTTGCTTTCGAGCGACACAAAAGATCCCCATACGATCGACAAGCAAATCGCAGCCATCGCATTGATCCATGACCTGGTGGTGGTTACTCGCGACAAGGGCGATGCCTTCTCACGCACTCCAAACCTGAAAATACTGAATCCATTTAACCCGATCCCACATGCATAATTTTGAAAAACGCCGCGACCGATACAACGCCTTTGCCTCATTTGAAAACCCGCTGGTCAACCTGAGCTTCGAACTGGAGGTACCGGACTTCCGGCCCTTCTGCAAGGAACACAAACTGCCGCCGTTCCACGTCTTCCTGTATTGCGTGCTGAACTCGCTCAAGGAGAACGACAACTTCATGTACCGTGTCCACGAAGGCGAGGTCATCAAGATTGACGACTTCATGGCCTCGTACACGGTGCTCAACCGGGACAACAATCTGAACTTTGCGCGCTTCGAACGCTCCTCGGACCTGCACGAGTTCGTTGAGCGCAGCGTGGCGGCGAAAAAGATCGCCGAAGCCAGCGACACGCTGGTCAACACCACAGAAGCGCTGAGCCCGCTCGACAAGAAGCGCAACGTCCACATCACCTGCATGCCGTGGCTGAAGCTGGTGGCGATCGAGCATCCGATTTACTGCCACAAGAATTACGACATCCCCTCGCTAGCCTGGGGCCGCTTCAGCGACCCGCGCGCCGACGGCAAGCTGACAATGACGATGTCGGTGCTGGCGCACCATGGCTTCGTCGACGGCTACCACATCCACCTGCTGGCTAAAGCCATCGAAGCGCGCGTCGCGAAAATCATCGCTTAAAACCGGTGGGGTCAAGTCTGACATTCGGACACGAGCTCTGCTGTAGCGCGTCGCTACAGCAGAGCTCGTGTCCGAATGTCAGACTTGACCCCAAAGTTTTTGGGCGGCGGCGGAGGCGCGGCCGGCTTGCGAACGGAGCAGGCCGAACTCGCGATACAGGCGCGGCTGCAGCTGCATAATCCGCAGTCCGCGCCGGTCTTCCGGCAAGGCGGATTCGGGAATGATTGCCACGCCTAGTCCTTCCCTGACCAGCACGGCAGCGCTGCCGAGGTCGCGCACCGTGACGCGGATATCGGTCAGCGTGAGGCCGGCTTGTTCGGCCAGGCTCTGCGCATGCACCGTGCAGCCGCCGGTCGCCAGCACGAACGGTTCATTGGCCAACTCGGCCAAGGTGATGCCCTGCTCGCTTGAGCGCCGCCCCAACGGATGATGGGTCGGCACCACCGCCACCCAGGCATCGCGGCCGATGATGACCGCCTCCCGCCCCGGCGCGGGATTCAGCACCACGCCCAACTCGACCGTGTCATCCGCCAGCCACTGCTCCACCTCGTCGTCCGTGCCTTCCAGCGCCACGACGTCGACGCCGGGATGGCGGCGCTTGAACGCCTGCAGCAGCGGCGGCAGCACGGTGGTCATCACGGATGGGAAGCCGGCCACCCGGATGCGCCCGGCATGCAAGCCTTGCGCGGCATGGGCAAGCGAACGAATCGCGTCGAACTCGACCAGCATCGCGCGGGCATGCGCGACGACCTGCTCCCCGAACGCCGTGACACCGACTTGGCGCCGCTCGCGTATCAACAACTGCGCGCCCAGCGACGCCTCCATCTGCGCGATGGCCTGGCTGGCGCCGGATTGCGTGATGCCGACCCGCTCCGCCGCCCGCGAGATGTTGCGTGTGTCGGCGGCCGCGAGCAGCAGGCGCCAATGGGCCAAATTCATCATTAGAAAACCTAATACCTAGCTTATGGAGCATTAATTTTACAGCCAGCTGCGCGATGCCTACAGTGAAGCCTCATCGTTCTTATGGAATCCAACATGAAGCTATATTTCGCACCGCACACCTGCTCGTTCTCGCCGCACATCGTATTGCAGGAGCTGGGTCTGCCTTATGAGCTGGTACGCGTCGACAACCAGACCAAGCTGACCGCCGACGGCAGGGACTTCCGCAGCATCAACCCGAAAGGTTATGTCGCCGCGCTGGAATTGGAGAATGGTGAGGTGCTGACCGAGGGCGTGGCCATCGTTCAATATTTGGCGGACTTGAAACCGTCGGCCGGGCTGGCGCCGCCGCCAGGCAGCTGGCAGCGCGTGCGCTTGCAGGAGTGGCTGAATTTCATCGGCAGCGAAATCCACGCCGGCGTGGCGCCGCTGTTCAATCGCGCGATGCCCGAAGCCGCCACCACCATCTTCCGCGACAAGCTGCAGAAGCGCATGACGTTCCTGCAGCACACGCTACAACAACAGGACTATCTGATGGGCGACAAGTTCACCGTGGCCGACGCCTACCTGTACACGGTGCTGTGCTGGTTTGCCTTCTTCGATATCCGCCTGGACAACTGGCCGGCCGTGGCGGCCTATTCAAACCGCATCGCAGCCCGCCCCTCGGTGCAGGCCGCGATGCAAGCCGAAGCCTAGGCGCGCCGCGCTTCCTGGACGCCGGTCACTTCGGCGATGGCGTTCAGCGCTTTCTGCAATTGCGCGGTGGCGCCGATCTCAGCCGTGAAGGTCATGCGCGCGAAGCCCTTGGCGCTCTGCGTGTTGACGCCGATGACGTTGATCTTCTCGCGCGAGAAGATCTCCGAAATATCGCGCAGCAGGCCCTGGCGGTCGCCCGCCAGGATGAAAATGTCGACCGGGTAGACGGTGTCCGATCCGGCCCGTCCCCACTCGGTCACGATCACCCGCTCCGGCGCCTTGGCGCGCATCTCGGCGAAGTTCTTGCACGTGGCGCGGTGGATCGACACGCCCTTGCCGCGCGTGACGAAGCCAACAATGCCGTCCGGCGGCGCCGGCTTGCAGCACTTGGCCAGCTGCGTCATCAAGCCGTCGGTACCCACCACCAGCACGCCCGACTTGGCGCCCTGGTCCACGCTGGACGCCTTGCTCTTGCCCAGCACCACCGCATCTTCCGGCTCGACCGGTTCGCCGGTGTCGTGCAACGCCTGCTCGACGTGGCGCAGGCTGAATTCATCCTTGCCCACCGACAGGAACAGATCGTCCACCTTGGCGAAGCCCAGCTTGTTGGCCAGCGCTTCCAGGTTGACCGCCGTCTTGCCTTCGCGCTGCAGCGATTTCTCGACCATCGCGCGGCCGTGCGACAGCGTTTCCTGCATGTCGATGGCGTGGAACCAGGCGCGGATCTTGGAGCGCGTGCGCGTGGACACCGTGTATTCGTCGCTGAGCCAGTCGCGCGACGGACCGGCCGTGCCGGGCGCGCCCTTGGCGGTGATGATCTCGCAGGTCTGGCCGTTCTTCAGCGGCGTGTTCAGCGGCACCATGACGCCGTCCACGCGCGCGCCGCGGCAACGGTGGCCGACATCGCTGTGCAGGTGGTAGGCGAAGTCCACCGGCGTGGCGCCGACCGGCAGTTCCAGCACGCGCGCCTGCGGCGTCAGCACGAAGATGCGGTCGTCCAGCGCGGCGGACTTGAGTTTCTCCACCCACTCGCGTTGCTGCTCTTCCTGCCCGACCACCGCGTCGGCGACGTCGGTCTTCCACGCCAGCAGCTGGCGCAGCCAGGCGATTTTTTCATCGTACTTCTGGCCGGCGAAGTTGGAGCCGCCCTCTTCCTTGTAGCGCCAGTGCGCCGCCACGCCGTACTCGGCAAAGCTGTGCATCTCCTGCGTGCGGATCTGCACTTCCAGCGGGCGGCCGTCCTCGGCCGTCACCACCGTGTGCAGCGACTGGTAGCCGTTCGATTTCGGCCGCGAGATGTAGTCGTCGAACTCCTTCGGGATCGGCGTCCAGATATTGTGCACCACGCCCAGCACCGTGTAGCAGGTCTTGACGTCGGCCACGATCACGCGGAAGGCGCGCACGTCGTACAGGTCGGTGAAGTCGAGCTCCTTGCCTTTCATCTTGCTCCAGATGGAGTAGATGTGCTTGGGCCGCCCGAACACTTCGGCCTGGATGCCGGCCGCCGACATTTCCGATTGCAGCCGCGCGATCGACGAGGTGACGAAGCCTTCGCGCATCATGCGCTTTTCTTCGAGCATCTTGGCGATGCGCTTGTACGCTTCGGGCTCGATGAAGCGGAACGACAGGTCCTCCAGCTCCCACTTGAGCTGCCAGATCCCCAGCCGGTTGGCCAGCGGCGCGTACAGGTCCAGCGTTTCGCGGCCGTAGGCGCAGGTCATGTCGTTGAACAGCTTGATGTCGGCGAAGTAGCGCAAGGTGGTCACGCAGGAGGCCAGCCGCACCAGCACCACGCGCATGTCCGAGGCCATGGCCAGCAGCATCTTGCGCAGCGTTTCGACCTGCGCCACCGCCATCTGCGCGGCATTGCGGCCGCGCGCGACGGCGCCCTGCGGACCCTGGGTCTGCGTCAGTTCGCGCAGGCGGATCAGCTGGCGCACGCCGGCCACCAGGTCGCTGACCTCCTGGCCGAAACGCGGTTCGATGATGGGCGCCTGCGCCGTGTCGAGCAGGGTCAGCTCGAACATCAGGCCGGCGATGCGGGTCTCGACGTCGGTACGCATGAAGGCCAGCGTGCCGGCCACGCCGACCGCGAAGTCGATGGCGGCCTGGCCGCTGGCGCAGAGCTTGTCGCCGTAGGCGCCGCTGGCGAAGTCCAGCGCCGCCAGCATGCGCGCGCTGTCATCCGGCGAAAGGCCCTGGACCAGTTGCTCCGACGTTGCGCTGGTGAGCGCGGTGATGGAAACCATGATGCCCCTAGCGCTGCGCGGCGACGACGATGATCTCCACGCGCCATGCCGGATCGGCCAGCTTCGCTTCCACGGTGGCGCGCGGCGGCGTGTGGCCGCTCGGCACCCAGGCGTCCCACTCCTCGTTCATGCCGGCGAAGTCGGCCAGGTCGGCGATGTAGATGGTGGTGCTGAGGATACAGGTCTTGTCGCTGCCGGCTTCGGCCAGCAGGCGGTCGATGTGGCCCAGCACTTCGCGGGTCTGGCCGCGGATGTCCTGTGTCTTGTCGTCGGCGATCTGGCCCGCCAGATACACGGTGCCATTGTGGATTGCCACTTCGGACAAGCGTTTGCCTACATGCAGTCGTTTGATTTCCATACTTTTTTCTTCTTTACATTAACCCAACAGGAATTGCTTGACGATGGCGATCTGGTCGTCGTGAATAAAGGTCGGCGCGTGGCCGACGTGCGGGATTTCCACCAGCGCCGGTTTGGGGCCGCGCTGCGCCATCAGCGCCGCGGTCTCGGCGCTCAGCAGGTCGGACTCGGCGCCGCGCACCAGCAGCGTCGGGCAGCGGATCGCGTCGTAAGCCGCCCACAGCATCGCCTCGTCGGCCGCGGCCGATTCCGGCGTGGCCGAGCGGAACGGCAGGGCCAGGCCCATGTCGTAGTGGCGTATCCATTTGCCGTCCTTGTCCTGGCGCAGCACGTCGCTCGCCAGTTTATGCCATTCGGCCTCGGTGTGCTGGCCGAAGGTCAGCGAGACGTCGCGGATGAACTTGGCGGCCTCGTCGAAGGTGTCGAAGCGCAGGTCCTGGCCGATGTAGTCGCCGATGCGCTGCAGCGCCGCCGGCGCCAGCACCGGGCCGATGTCGTTGAGGATCAGCTTGCGCACCGGGTTGTCCGGCAGCGAGGCCAGGCCCAGGCCGATCAGGCCGCCCATCGAGGTGCCGAACCAATCGACGGTCGATTGCTCGCCGGCCGGCAGCACGCGCGCCAGCAGCGTGACGATGTCGCTGACATATTGCGGAATACGGTACAGCTGCGGATTTTTCAGCCAACCGGAACGGCCGCGGCCGACGATGTCGGGGCAGATCACGCGGTAGTCGTTGGCCAGCGCGCGCGCCATGTTGTCGAAGTCGTCGCCGACGCGGGTGACGCCGTGCACGCACAGCAGCACGTTCGGGTTGCTCTCATCGCCCCATTCCTTGTACGACATGCGGTGCAAACCAGCCAGAGACAGACATTGAACAGACTTTATTTTTGCTTCGAACATGCGACTTCCTTGGTGGTTTTTATAGTGATTTGTGCAATGCTGTTTAGAAATACCATTTTACCGGGCGTTACGCTTAAAATCCTACCGAAGTGTAGCGCAGCACGACTTTAATCTCCAACCCCACTGAGGACACTATGGCAAACAAGACTTTGAGCGGCAAGACCGCATTGGTGACCGGCTCCACCTCCGGCATCGGCCTGGGCATCGCCCGCACCCTGGCGGCGGAAGGCGCCAACGTGCTGCTGAACGGCTTTGGCGACGCCGCCGAGATCGCCCAGTTGCAGATCGACCTGGCCAAGGAATTCGACGTGCAGGTGGCGTACCATAATGCCGACATGTCCAAGCCGGCCGAGATCGAAAACATGATCGCGTTCGCCGGCGACAAGTTCGGCGGCGTCGATGTGCTGGTCAACAACGCCGGCATCCAGCACGTGGCCAACGTCGAGGACTTCCCGGTCGAGAAGTGGGACGCCATCATCGCCATCAACCTGACCTCGGCCTTCCACACCTCGCGCCTGGTGCTGCCGCGCATGCGCGCCAACAACTGGGGCCGCATCATCAACCTGGCCTCGACGCACGGGCTGGTGGCGTCGGCCGGCAAGTCGGCCTATGTGGCCGCCAAGCACGGGCTGATCGGGCTGACCAAGGCCAGCGCGCTGGAGACCGCCACCACCGGCGTGACCGTCAACGCGATCTGCCCCGGCTTCGTGCTCACGCCGCTGGTGCAGAAGCAGGTCGACGCCCGCGCCGCCAAGGACGGCATCAGCAACGAGGACGCCAAGAAGGCGCTGCTGGCCGACAAGCAGCCGTCCGGCGAATTCGTCACGCCGGAGGAACTGGGCGCGCTGGCCGTGTTCCTGTGCAGCGACGCGGCCAAGCAAGTGCGCGGCGTGGCGTGGAATATGGACGGCGGTTGGGTGGCGCAATAACCTTGCATAAGGGATATCACTGTTGTGAATGCGGTTAACCACAATGGTGATGTCTCCTATTTTGTCGGATGATGAACTCCTCACAAGAACGCGAGGAGACCCCGTGAAAAAGCCGTTTTATAAAGTTCTATACGTCCAGGTATTGTTCGCCATTGCATGCGGCATCCTGCTGGGCGCTTTTTACCCATCAGACGCGGTCGCCATGAAACCGCTCGGCGACGGCTTTATCAAATTGATCAAGATGATCATCGCTCCGGTGATCTTCTGCACCGTGGTCTCCGGCATCGCCGGCATGCAGGACATCAAGAAAATCGGCCGCGTCGGCGGCAAGGCGCTGTTGTATTTCGAGGTGATCTCCACCTTCGCGCTGGTGATCGGCCTGTTCGTGGCCAACATCGTGCGTCCAGGCGCCGGCTTCAACGCCGACCCGGCCACGCTCGACACCAAGGCCATCGCCGAATTCACCGAAAAAGCCAAGCACCAATCGACCATCGACTTCGTGATGAACATCATCCCGAACACCGTGGTGGACGCCTTCGCCAAGGGCGACATCCTGCAAGTGCTGCTGATCGCCATCCTGTTCGGCTTCTCGCTGTCGCTGCTGGGTGAGCGCGGCAAGCCGGTCACCAAGCTGATCGACGAGCTGTCGTCGGCCATCTTCGGCGTGGTCGGCATCGTCATGAAGGTCGCCCCGCTGGGCGCGTTCGGCGCGATGGCCTTCACCATCGGCAAATACGGCATCGCCTCGCTCAAGCCGCTGGCCACGCTGATGGGCTGCTTCTACCTGACCTGCGGCCTGTTTGTGGTGGTGGTGCTGGGCACCGTGGCGCGCCTGACCGGCTTCTCGATCTTCAAGTTCATCAACTACATCAAGGAAGAACTGCTGATCGTGCTGGGCACCAGCTCGTCGGAAAGCGCGCTGCCTTCGCTGATGACCAAGCTCGAACGCCTGGGCTGCTCCAAGTCCGTGGTGGGCCTGGTGGTTCCGACCGGCTATTCGTTCAACCTGGACGGCACCAACATCTACATGACCATGGCCGCCCTGTTCGTGGCGCAGGCCACCAACACCGACCTGACGCTGGGCCAGGAGCTGACCATCCTCGGCGTGGCGATGCTGACCTCGAAAGGCGCGTCCGGCATCACCGGCGCCGGCTTCATCACGCTGGCGGCGACGCTGGCCGTGGTGCCGACCATTCCGGTGGCCGGCATGGCGCTGATCCTGGGCATCGACCGCTTCATGAGCGAATGCCGCGCGCTGACCAACTTCGTCGGCAACGGCGTCGCATCGGTGGTGGTGTCGCACTGGGAGAAGGAGCTGAACCACGACACGCTGCACAAAGAACTGAACAATCCCGGCTCGACCGTGACCGACCCGGACCTGCAGCCGCTGACCCGCCACGCGCACTGATCGGTTTTTACCCGGCCAACGCCCCGCACGCTGCATGACGGCCTGCGGGGCGTTTTTCGTATATATTCCGGGCATGACTACCTCATCAAACACCGCCGCCCCCCTCGCGCTGTGGCTGGCCGCCGCCACCTGCGCCGCCGCCGAGCCCGCCCCCAAGATCGACGCGGTGTACCTGGCCGCGCGCCACATCGGCTACGCCGGCACGCTGGTCGGCGCCAAGCGCGTCGAGGACCGCGAGGGCGAACACCTGCTGGTGCTGAGCCGCAAGGCCAGCCGCTCGCAGGCGGCCAACTCCGACCGCGACGAAGATTATCTCGAACTGGCCGCCACCTACTACGGCCGCAAGGACGGCCGCTGGGTGACCGAATGGACGGTGCGCGATTCTGTCGACTGCCCGATCCTGGACCACGTCGCGGAATTCTTCCCTTCCGCCGTGCGCATCACCGACCTGAACCACGACGGCCGCAGCGAAGTCACCATACCGTATCGATTGTTTTGCAGCGGCGGCGTGGACTACTCGACCGTCAAGGTGATCCTGCGCGAAGGCGCGACCAAGCTGGCCATACGCGGCGAGCTGGAATTCCACGACACCGGGCCGGCGCTGCAAGGCAAGCGCCAATACGACGCCGCCCTGCTGCAACCAATCAACGCCGCCTACAAAAAACATATGGATGCGGTCTGGAAAACCGTGGTGCACCACCACGACTGACGCCGGGGTTGCCTAGCGGCTCAGCACCTGGGCCGCGTAGCTGCCCAGCATGAACCAGCCCAGCAACGGCGGCAGCCTGCGGGCCAGCGACCACAAGGCCATCGTCACCGGATCGCTCCTCAAGTTGTAGCAGCGACGGGCCCAGCGATAGGCCGGATGGGTGGCCGGCACCAGCGGCACGCCCTCCCACAGATATTTCGCCAGCATGGCCAGCACGACGGCCGACACCGGCAACAAGTACCGCAGCGGGATCGCCGTCAGGCCGATCAATGCGAACATCGCTCCCAGCAGGCTCGCTGCCAGCGCCAGGCGCCGGTTCACTTCGCGGTGCTCGGGGACGGCGCCGCGCCCGGCAGGCAGCAGCACCCGCCGCAGCCCCACCACGGTCAGCGCGGCCAGCCCCAACAGCCACCCAGGCACACCCGGACCGGTGCCGGATGCGGCTGGCGCCTCGCCGGCCACGCGCTCGCCCGGGGCGTCGGTATAAAGCCGATACCCCACCGTCTCGCGCGCCTGCTTCAAGTGAGCGGCGTAATTGCCCATGTCGCCCGGATCGACGTGGTCGCTCAGCGCGCGGTAGTTCGCCGTGATACGCACACTCTTTCCATCGGCGGCAGGCGCCACCTCGTAGGAAAAATCGAAGGCCGGATCGTGCACGTCGGCGCGCTCGCTTTTCAGATTCCAGCGCTCGGGCAGGCGCACCTCGGTCACTTCACTGATGTTGTTCGGATATTCCAGGCGCAGCGGCGCGTTGCGGCCGATCGCATCCGGCGCCTTCAGCGGCCCCGTGACGTCCGACGCCTCGATATTGGCCTCCAGCCGGCCGCCCTTCCGGCTGCGCTCCCAGAAACCGGGAATGCGGTACGACTCCACCAGCGTCAGCGCGTTGGCGGGCGCGTTGTCCTGCACCTTGAGCTCGCCATCGGCGCGGATGCCGGCATAGCTGCGCGCATAGAAATTCTGGTACTGCGCGACCAGTTCGGCCTTGTTGCTCGCCAGCTGGTCGCGCAGGCCGTCGGCGCCGCGCCCCTCGAACGTGGTGCTCACCGTGTAGCTGACCGGCTGCGCGAGGCCGGCGCTGGCGTCGAACAGCGCGTGCACGGTCTTGCGCGGGGCGGCCCGGCCCGCCATCGGCGACAAGCCTGCGGCGCCCGGCTCCAGCACCAGCGCATAGCCGTAGTCCGGCTGATACAGGTGCTCCAGGTCGCCTTGCTGCAGGGACCGCGTCGGGTCCAGCCAGTACAGCTTGCCGCCCGTGCGCACCCGCACCAGCACGTGGTTGAAAGCGGTCGGCGTCGGCGCCCAGGTCGCCACCTCGCGCGCGATGGCGGTGTTGACCAACGCCGGCGCGGCGTCGATGCCCAGCGCGTCCAGCATCGTCACCACCAGCAGTGTCTTGTCCTTGCAGTCGCCGAAGCGGCGCTGGAACACCGTGGACGGCGCGGTCGGCGCGTGCGATCCGGGCCCGACTTCGATGCCCAGGTAGCGGATGTCACGCTGCACCAGCTTGAGCACCTCGGCCACGCGGCCGGCCGGGTCCGCGTGTTCGCGGGCGATCCGCTCGACTTCGCGGCGCAGCGCCTCGCCCATGTCGCGCGGCGGCTGGTACAAAGGCAGGGCCCATCGCACCACCTCGGCCCAGTCGCGGAACTCGGTCCATTGCACCGAAGCGTAGGGGTCGTACCACTCGGGCGCGCCGCTGTCGACGCGCAATTCCGGCACGTTGTGCTGTTCCCAGCGGTAGTCGCGGTAATCGTCCGCTTCCATCAACCGCGGCTTGAGCTTGGTGCGGCGCGGCGCGATCCATATCGGGCGGCTGGATGGCACCAGCAGCCGCACGAAGGCGTGCTCCACCGGCACGGCCCACTCCAGGTCGGCCTTGCCCGTCACCTTGTTCTGGAACACCGGGTTGCTGCCGTCCACGCTGTACGCGTATTCGACGATGTCGCCGATGCGGATATCGTCCAGCATGACGCTGGCGGTCATGCTGCCGTCGTAGATCTGGGAATCCAGTTCGGTCTCGCGCTGCAATACGTGCACCTTGGCGCTGGCCAGCCGGGGCGTCAGCTTGCCGTCGCGGATCACGTTGATCGCATGCAGCGTCAAGCTCTGGTAGGTAGGGTCATAGCTGATGCTGATCGAGGCGACCTTCTCCACTCCGCTGCTGTCGAGCGCCCGCTTGGCCACGTGCAAATACGTCACCTTTCCGCGCTGGTCGACGCGGGTCTGGTAGTCCTGCAGCAGATAGGCCACGCCGCCGCGCGGAGGCAGCGGGGTCGCGGCAGGCGGGTGCAACGGCGATACCGGCACCACCCATGGCGCGGCGGCGCCGGTCTTGTAGTCGGCCGGTTTGGCCCAGGCCGGGACACACACCAGGCAGGCCAGGAAGTACAGTACCCCGCATCGGATCGGTTTCATTGAGAAATAAGATAGTTATTTTTCTAACAGTCTATCCGTTGAATTTCCCAAATGCAAGTTTGCGCCGGCCGGCGGGGCATAAAAAAAGGCACGCCGAAGCGTGCCTTGTTGTGTGCCGGCGGTGCCTACACGGCCGACATGTCCAGCGGCACGCCGGTGGCGGCCTGGATCTGTTCCCTGGTGACGCCGGGCGCCAGTTCGGTCAGCTTCAAGCCCTGGGCGGTCACTTCCATCACGCCGAGATCGGTCACGATCAGGTCGACCACACCGACGCCGGTCAGCGGCAGGTCGCATTTCTTCAGCAGCTTGTGCGAGGTCGAGCCGTCCTTGGCGGTGGCGACGTGCTCCATCAGCACCACCACGCGCTTGACGCCGGCCACCAGGTCCATCGCGCCGCCCATGCCCTTGACCATTTTGCCCGGGATCATCCAGTTGGCCAGGTCGCCCTGCTCCGACACCTGCATCGCGCCCAGGATCGCCAGGTTGATCTTGCCGCCCCGGATCATGCCGAACGAGTCGGCCGAGCTGAAGTACGCCGCGCCCGGCAGCGCGGTCACGGTCTGCTTGCCGGCGTTGATCAGGTCGGCGTCGACCTCGTCGTCGGTCGGGAACGGGCCGATGCCCAGCAAGCCGTTTTCCGATTGCAGGAACACTTCCATGCCCGCCGGGACGTAGTTCGCCACCAGCGTCGGCAAGCCGATGCCGAGATTGACGTAGTAACCGTCCTGCAATTCCTTCGCCGCGCGCGCGGCCATTTCGTCACGAGTCCATGCCATGATTTGCTCTCTCCGTTATTCTTGGTTGGCGCGCACGGTGCGCTGCTCGATGCGTTTTTCCGGCGTGGCGTTGACCACGATGCGGTGCACGAAAATACTCGGCAGGTGCACGGCGTCCGGGTCGATCTCGCCGATTTCCACCAGCTGCTCGACTTCAACGATGGTGACCTTGCCGGCCATCGCGGCGTTCGGGTTGAAGTTGCGGGCGGTCTTGCGGAACACCAGGTTGCCGGCCTTGTCGGCCTTCCAGGCCTTGACCAGCGCAACGTCGGCCACCAGGCTGCGTTCCATCACGTATTGCTCGCCGTCGAATTCGCGGATTTCCTTGCCCTCGGCGACGATGGTGCCGACGCCGGTCTTGGTGAAGAAGGCCGGAATGCCGGCGCCGCCGGCGCGCAGCTTCTCGGCCAGCGTGCCTTGCGGCGTGAATTCCAGCTCCAGCTCGCCGGCCAGGTACTGGCGCGCGAACTCCTTGTTTTCACCCACGTAGGAGGCGATCATCTTTTTGATCTGCCGGGTTTCCAGCAACTGGCCAAGGCCGAAGCCGTCCACGCCGGCGTTGTTGGAGATCGCGGTCAGTCCGGTGACGCCGGAATCGCGCAGCGCGGCGATCAGCGCCTCAGGGATGCCGCACAGTCCGAACCCGCCGACGGCGATGGTTTGACCGTTTTGTACGACGCCGGCCAGCGCTGCGGCGGCGTCAGGATAGATCTTGTTCATGGGTGTCCCTTATCTTATTTGCTCAACACGTGTTGCTAAATACGTTGCTAACATTGTTAAATGCGCTAGCGACGAGGCGTCTCAGCATAGAATACGCACATCAAAAGCACAATACCGTAGAACTACCTGCCGCCCCCACACATGAACAACGCTCCGGTCATCGACTACGAATCCATTTTCCTGCACGCGCCGGTCGGCATGTGCATCTCGGAAAACCGCGTCATCCAGTCCTGCAACGAGGCGCTGGCGGCGATGTTCGGCTATCCCCGCACGCAGCTGCAAGGCTTGTCCTTCGTGGTGCTGTACCCGACCATGGACGAGTTCCTGCGCACCGGCGACCGCATCATCCCCATCATGAACGCCAGGGGCCGCTATTCGGACGAGCGCATCATGCGCCGCGCGAACGGCGAACTGTTCTGGTGCCACGTCACCGGGCATTCGATGAAGGCGTCCGAGCCGCTGGGCCCCGGCATCTGGACCTTCGAGGACGTCAGCGAAAAACGTCCGGTGACGGCCGAGCTGACGCCGCGCGAGCGGGAAATCGCCGCCCTGCTGGTCGAGGGCAAGACCAGCAAGACCATCGCCCGCCAGATCGACCTCAGCCCGCGCACGGTGGAAATGCACCGCGCCAAGCTGATGCGCAAGTTCTCGGCCGCCACCTCGTCCGAACTGGTCCACAAGCTGGTCGGCCTGCGGCTCTGACCTGCGCGGGAATGACTGCGGTTTACGTTGCGGTCATGCCGTCATCGGCGGAAATGATGGCGCCGTTGATGAAGTTGGAGTCTTCCCCGGCCAGCAACAACAGCAGCCCGTCCAGGTCTTCCGGCGTGCCCGGGCGCTTGCGCGGCAGCATGTTGATCAGCTTCTGTCCCTGCTCGCTGGCGAAGTATTCCTCGTTGATCTCGGTCGAGATATAGCCGGGGCAGATGGCGTTGGTGTTGATGCCGTACTTGCCCCACTCCACCGCCATGGCCTTGGTCATCTGCACCACGCCGGCCTTGCTCATGCAATACACGCCGATCTGCGGCATCACCCGCAGCCCCGCCACCGAGGCGATGTTGATGATGCGGTGCTTCTTGGTCGGATCGCCCTTGGCGCGCGCGATCATGCGCTTGGCGGTCTGCTGGGCAACAAAGAAGGCGCCGCGCAGGTTGGTGTCCATGACGAAGGCATAGTCCTCCGGCGTCACGTCGACCAGCCGCTGGGTGGTCGACACGCCAGAGTTGTTGACCAGGATGTCGATCGGCCCGGCCTCGGTCTCGGCATGGGCGATGGCCGACTTGATGCTGGCGTAGTCGGTCACGTCCAGGCTGACCACATGGGCGGCGCCGCCGTCCGCCTCGATCTCGGCGCGCAGCTCCTTCAGGCGCTCGGTGCGGCGCGAGGCCAGCACCACCTGGGCGCCGGCCTGGGCCAGCACTTTGGCAAACCGGGCTCCGAGACCGCTGGAGGCGCCGGTGATCAGCGCAATTTTTCCCTCAAAGTTGACTTCTATGCCCACGGGCTACTCCTAGTATTTGGTATTGGTGATGAATTTCCGACAGCGTAGACTGTCGAATCGTTATGATTACACAAATCGCCAGTATTAGATTGCAGTGTCTAATAATGTCCCTCAAAATGGCGCCCACATTGCAATCCGGACGAAAAAGAAGCACACTCGTGCTTAAATTTTTCTCCACCTCATAGACCACGATAAGAACAGACCATGACACAGCCACAAAATCTAGTAGAACAGTACGGCCCGCGCGATGCGATGGAGTATGACGTCGTGATCGTCGGCGGCGGCCCTGCGGGCTTGTCGGCGGCCATCAAGATCAAGCAGCTGGCCGCCGAAAAAGGCCAGGAAGTGTCGGTCGTCGTGCTGGAAAAAGGCGGCGAGCTGGGCGCCCACATCCTGTCCGGCGCCGTGATGGACCCGAAGGCGCTGACCGAACTGATCCCCGACTGGAAGGAAAAAGGCGCGCCGCTGAACACCGCCGTCACCGAGGACCGCGTGCTGTTCCTGACCGAAACCAAGGCCATCAAGACCCCGAACTTCCTGCTGCCGGCCTGCTTCGAGAACCATGGCAACTACGTCATTTCGCTGGGGAATGTGGTGCGCTGGCTGGGCCAGCAGGCCGAGGCGCTGGGCGTGGAGATCTTCCCCGGCTTCCCCGCCGCCGAAATTCTTTACAACGACGACGGCTCGGTCAAGGGCGTCGCCACCGGCAACATGGGCGTCAAGCGCGACGGCGAGGCCGGCTCGGACTTCCAGCTAGGCATGGAATTGCATGGCAAGTACACGCTGTTCGCCGAAGGCGCGCGCGGCCACCTGGGCAAGCAGCTGATGGCCAAGTACGACCTGAACAAGGGCAAGGACCCGCAGTCGTACGGCATCGGCATCAAGGAACTGTGGGAAATCGACCCGGCCAAGCACCAGCCCGGCCTGGTGGTGCACACCACCGGCTGGCCGCTCGACAGCAAGACCTACGGCGGCTCCTTCCTGTACCACCTGGAAAACAACCAGGTCATGGTCGGCTATGTGGTCGGCCTGAACTACGAGAACCCCTACCTGTCGCCGTACGAGGAATTCCAGCGCTACAAGACCCACCCGGCCATCAAGACCTTCTTCGAGGGCGGCAAGCGCATTTCCTACGGCGCCCGCGCCATCACCGCAGGGGGGTTGCAATCCTTGCCGAAGCTGGTGTTCCCGGGCGGCGCGCTGATCGGCTGCGACGCCGGCTTCCTCAACATGAGCCGCATCAAGGGCAGCCACGCCGCCATCAAGTCCGGCATGCTGGCCGCCGAATCCGTGTTCGAGGCGCTGGGCGCCAGCCGCCAGCACGACGAGCTGGCCTCCTACCCGGTCGCGTTCGAGCAATCCTGGCTGCACGAGGAACTGCACGTGGCGCGCAACGTCAAGCCGTGGCTGAACAAGGGCCTGTACCTGGGCTCGCTGATGACCGGCATTGACCAGCTGGTGTTCCGCGGCAAGGCGCCGTGGACGCTGCACCACACCCACGCCGACCACGAATGCCTGAAGCCGGCCTCGCAATGCACGCCGATCAGCTATCCCAAGCCGGACGGCAAGCTGACCTTCGACCGCCTGTCGTCGGTGTTCATCTCCAACACCAACCACGCCGAGGACCAGCCCATCCACCTGACCTTGAAGAACCCGAGCGTGCCGGTGGACGTCAACCTGGCCCAGTACGCGGGTCCGGAGGCGCGCTACTGCCCGGCCGGGGTGTATGAGTTCGTCAAGACCGACGAGGGCGCGGACCGCCTGCAGATCAACGCCCAGAACTGCGTGCACTGCAAGACCTGCGATATCAAGGACCCGACCCAGAACATCGTCTGGATAACGCCCGAAGGCGGCGGCGGCCCGAACTATCCGAATATGTAAGCCAAAAAAGCAACAATGCGGAAGCAGCGCGTCCTTGGTGGCGCGCTGTTTTTTTATTCCGGGAACGATTTATTGCCACCTCCCCCGGCAAAACCGTCTCATAATCAAGCGGTGGAGGACCGGCGCGGCACGCCGCAACAGCGCTAATTCATCCTTCATGGAAAAATATTTTAGAAATTTCCACAAAGCATTTAATGTCCTTCCAGATACGGTCGTCTTGTACTTGGGAGAGCACAAAGGATCCGTTGCTCCGAACTGAATCCACCTACCAGGAGTTATTTCATGCTGAGCCTTCACACTAACGCTGCGGCCCTTTCCGCACAGAACTCGATCTCCCGCACCCAGATGTCCCTGTCGACTTCGCAGACCCGCCTGAGCACCGGTTTCCGTGTCAATTCGGCCATGGACGATGCTGCCGGCCTGCAGATTGCAACCCGTCTGAAAGCACAATCGAGCGGTATGGCCATGGCCATGCGCAACACCCAGAACTCGATCTCGATGCTGCAAACCGCCGAAGGCGCGTTTGACGAAGTCACCACCATGCTGACCCGCATGAAAGATCTGGCCACCCAGGCAGCCGATGCCTCGTCGACCGCAAAAGACCAGGCTGCTCTGCAGTCCGAGTTCGACGCGCTGGGTAGCGAACTGAACAACGTAATGAAAAACACCACCTTCGGCGGCGCCAAGCTGCTGGACGGCGGCACCATCGCCTCGGCCATGACCTTCCAGATCGGCGCCACCAAGAGCGAAACCATGTCGATCGACCTGTCGACCGCCATGACCGCCCTGACCGGCACCGCCCTGGCCAACGTGTCGGCACGCTACGCAGCTGGCGGCTCGGCCGTCGGCTCCGAAATCTCGGACGGCACCGATGGTACCGCCGCCGGCGCGACCAACACCACCGGCCAGACCAACGCGAACAACGCCATCGACACCATCACCACCGCCATCGACCAGGTCGGCGGCGTGCGTTCGTCGCTGGGTGCGGCCGCTAACCGTCTGGACCACGTGTACAACAACTTGTCGAACATTTCGACCAACACCAAAGCTGCAACTGGCCGTATCATGGACACCGACTTCGCTTCGGAATCGTCGAACATGACTTCCAGCCAGATGCTGCTGCAAGCCGGCACCGCGATGCTGAAGCAGTCGAACAGCACGTCGTCCCTGGTTATGTCCTTGCTGCAGTAATCGTAGCGCCCTCCTGATCTGCTCGCAGGTCGGGAACACAAGGAGCCAACCGGAAGTTCGGTTGGCTTTTTTTTCACCGGTTTTTTTCGAGAGCAAGCCTGATGGCTTTAGACCGCATCGGACCCACAACGCGCCCGCTGGGCATCCCGGACCGGCAGGCCACGCAGCCGGGACCGGTCGCGCGCGCGCCCGGCGCCACACCGCTGGACGCCGACTATCCGGTCGGCCCGCTGGCGCCCGATGGTCCCGGCGCGGTCGGCGTGCTGCTCGACGGCCCCGAGGGCCTGCCGCTGCCGCAGTCCGGCGTCGAGGGGCTGGCGGCCGCGCTGGCCGAGGTGCCGAACGCCGGCGATCCGGCCGCGATGCGCCCCAATCAAGTCTTTTTATCGCGCCAGCTGGTCTGGCAGCCGCCCGACACCCAGATGATGGCCGCCTCGTGGCAGGTCATGGTGCGCACCTACGCCGAACAGCGCGCCGCCTGGCTGGAACAGGCCAGCGGCCAGCACATGCCGTCGAGCCTGTTCATGGCCGACCACACGCCGGCCGCCATGCGCGAAGGCCGCCCCGGCCTGCCGCTGGTGACCGAGATGGAACCGTGGCGCTTCGCCGTCTACGCCTGGGGCGCCGAGCGCCTGGTGCTGAAGGTGATCGTCAAGGAGGACGAGGAGCAGGACCGCACCAACCGCCGCCGCCGCGCGCGCGTGGCGCTGCGGCTGGAATTGATGCTGCCCGGCGTGGGCCGGGTGGTGATCCAGATGGAGCCGGCCACCGGCAACGGCGTGGCGCTGGAGGTGGGCGCGGCCCAGACCTCGGCCATGCAGCACATGCGCGAAATGCTGCCGCAGCTGGCGGCCACCGTCAGCCGCTGCGGCCTGACGATACTGCGCTGCCGCCTGCGGCGCGAACTGCCCGCCATCAGCGGCGAGCACACCCACCCCACCCGCGCCCACACGGCGGCGCTCACGCACGCCATCTTCAAGGCCATGGCGGAACTGGCCGTGCTGCTGTCGCAGCCGCTGCCGCCGGACGACCTGCTGTCCGGATCGGCCTGAGCGCCACGGCATAAAAAAACCCGCCGGGCGCGGACGCCGGGCGGGCCAATACGGCGGTTGCGGCTTAGCGCTGGCGGCGGCGGGCGGCCGCGCCCACGGCCAGCAGGCCCAGCATCATCATCGCGTAGGTCGACGGTTCCGGCACGGCGCTGACGTAGCCGATGGTGAAGCTGCCGGCATCCCATTGGCCATCGGCCTGGCCCGGGGCCAGGTCCTTGAAGCTCTCGCTGAATTCGAGGCGCAGCTTGCCGTCGGCGCCCACCTTGAAGGCCAGGCCCAGGTCGCCCAGGTCGGCGCTGCCCTCCTGGTGCTCGCTGCCCGACTCGGCGGTGGCGCTGGCGGTGAACACCACGCCGTCGCCGCTGCTGGAAGTGAACGATACCTGCATATCGGCCAGCCAGCTCGGATCGTGGGCGGTGATGTCGTAGTTCCAGCTGATGCTGGTGACCTGCGCCAGCGCCCCCAGGTTCAGCTCGATCACGGTATTGCCCGCCTCGCCCTGGAGATCGTAGCTCTGGATCCCCGCGACATTGACCACCTGGTGCTGCTCCGCGGCGCCGGCGATGCCGGCGGCGGCGACGGCAACGAAGAACAGCAGGGCGCGTACAAATTTCGTATTTCTCATTTTCGGCTCTTTCAGTCAGTTACTGCGGTTGATGATAGTCAAAAGATATCATGCTTATCAAAAAATCAGTGCAATAATATTAATTACTGGTGAAAAAGCAACGAAAGCGGCAAAAAAAATGCCGCCCGGTCCGTGGACGGGGCGGCCTGCGCGGAGGGCGCCGGAATCAGCCGACCGTGCCGATGATGCTGACCTCGCGGTTTTCCGGGATCTCGTTGTACGACAGCACGTGCAGGCCGGGCGCGAACAGCCGCGCGTAGCGCGCCAGCAGCGGACGGATCTGCGGCAGCACCAGCAGCAGCGGCGGCGTGGCCTGCTGCTTCATCTGCTCGCGCGCCACCGGCATGTTGACCTGCAGCTGCGCCAGCAGGTGCGGATCGATCGGGTAGTTGTCCAGCACCACCTTGCCGCTCTGGCGCGCCTGGTTCAGCGAGCCCAGCAGCATGTTCTCCAGGTCGCCGCCCAGGTTGAAGGCCTGCATCTCGGTCCTCTGCCCGAACAGGCCGGTGACGATCTGGCGCCGCAGCGCGCAGCGCACCTCGGCCGCCAGCAGGATCGGGTCCTTGGTGGTCTCGGAACTGTCGACCAGCGTGGTGGCGATCGGCACGATGTCCTTGAGCGACACGTTCTCCGCCAGCAGCACGCGGAACACGCGCAGCATCTGCGTGTGCGTGAGCGCCTTGTCCAGCGAGGCGGCCAGCTTGGGCGACAGCGCCGACAAGCGCTCCATCAGCGCCGACACGTCCTCGTGGCGGAACAGCTCGGGCAGGTATTCGCGGATCAGCTTGGACAGGTGGGTGGCGATCGCGCTTGGCGCCTCCACCACCTGGTAGCCCAGGCCCAGCGCGTTGGCCTTCTCGCTGGTCTCGATCCAGGTCACCGGCATGCCGTAGGCCGGTTCGATGCCGGGGATGCCGTCGATCTGGCCGTAGACGTTGGGCGACGGGATCGCCATCAGGCGGTCGGCAAACACCTCGGCCTGGGCCACCACGCTGCCCGACAACATCACCGAATACTGCGACGGCTTCAGGCCCAGGTCGTCGCGCACGATGATCGGCGGCAGCAGCAGGCCCATGGCTTCGGACAGGCTCTGGCGCACGCCCTTGACGCGCTTGGTCAGCGGCTCGCCGTGGGCCTTGTCGATCAGGCTGACCAGCTTGTAGCCCAGCGCCACCTGCAGCTGCTGCACGGCCGGCAGGCTGTGCCAGTCGAGCTCGGGCGCGCGGTCGTCGCGCAGCGCCGCCTCGATGGCGTCGAGGTTGCTGGTGTCGGGCGCCTTGACCCGCTGCAGCAGCCGGTAGCCCACATAGGCCAGCACCAGCGCGAACGGGCCGAACATCTGCCACGGCATGCCCGGCACCAGGGCCAGGATCAGCATCATGCCCGCCGCGCTCAGCATCACCTGCGGCGACGCCAGCACCTGGCCGCCGACCTGCTGCTCGAAGTCGCCCGAGTCGGAGATGCGGGTCACCAGGATCGCGGCCGCGGCCGACAGCAGCAGCGCCGGGATCTGCGCCACCAGGCCGTCACCGATGGTCAGCAGCGCGTACTGGCGGAAGGCGTCGCCGAAGGACATGTCCTGCATCAGCGCGCCGATGGCCACGCCGCCGACCATGTTGATGATCAGGATCAGGATACTGGCGACGGCGTCGCCGCGCACGAACTTGGAGGCGCCGTCCATGGCGCCGTAGAAGTCGGCCTCGGCGGCCACGTCGAGGCGGCGGGCCTGGGCTTTTTCCTGGTTGATCAGGCCGGCGTTGAGGTCGGCGTCGATCGCCATCTGCTTGCCGGGCAAGGCGTCCAGCGTGAAGCGCGCCGACACCTCGGAGATCCGCTCGGCGCCCTTGGTCACCACCATGAAGTTGATGATCATCAGGATCACGAACACGACGATACCGACCACGTAATTGCCGCCGATGACGACCTTGCCGAACGCTTCGATCACCTGGCCGGCCGCGGCCGTGCCTTCATGGCCGTGCAGCAGCACCACGCGGGTCGAGGCCACGTTCAAGGTCAGGCGCATCATGGTGGTGGCCAGGATCACCGTCGGGAACACCGAGAAGTCCAGCGGCCGGCGGGCCGAGACCGACACCAGGATCACGATCAGCGCCAGCACGATATTGAACGTGAACATCACGTCCAGCAGCACCGGCGGCAACGGCAGGATGATCATCGCCAGGATCACCAGCAGGAATGCCGGCGTGGCGAACTTGTGGCGACGCGCTTCTGCGACCAGCCTGTTCAAAAAATTCATGACTTACTTGCCTCGCTCATGGATGTGGGGACATCGACTTCTTTTGGATACACCGGCTCGGCGTTGCGCCGTCCGGTACGGAATGCCTTCAATTGCAATACATAGTTCAGCACCTGCGACACCGCCTGGTACAGCTGGACCGGGATCTGCTGGTTGACCTGGCTGGTGTTGTAGATGGCGCGCGCCAGCGGCGCCAGCGGCATCACCTCGATCTTGAACTCGGCCGCCAGCTGGCGGATGTACAAGGCCATCTCGTCGATGCCCTTGGCCACCACATACGGTGCTTCGGCACGGTCCTGGTCATACTTGAGCGCCACCGCGTAGTGCTCCGGGTTGACGATCACCACGTCGGCGGTCGGCACGGTCTTGCGCGCGCTGCGCCGCGCCATGGCGCGCTGCAGCTGGCGGATGCGGCTCTTGACCTCGGGCCGGCCCTCGGTCGACTTGTGTTCCTCCTTCTGGTCCTGCTTGGACATGCGCTGGTTCTTGGCGAAGAAATACGCCTGCGCCGGCACGTCGATCAAAGCGAAGATGATAAACACCGCGATCAGCGACATCAAGCCGTCCAGCATCAAATTCGACCCCGACAGCATGGCCTGGCCCATCGGCATGTGCTGCAGCTGCGTGTAGTTCTGCACGGTCGAGCGGGCCACGTGGATCAGCACGGCGATCAGCACGCCGGCCTTGGCCAGCGAGATCAGGAATTCCGTGCCGTGCTTGGCGCTGAACAGCCGGCCCAGGTTGGCGGCCGGGCTCAGCCGTTCCATCTTGGGTTCCCAGTGCTTGGTGGTGATCACCCAGCCGCCCGGCACCATCGCGCCCAGCACGATGAAGAACGGCACCACGAACAGCGGCAGCACCATCTTGATCAGCAACCACATCGACGAGCTGAACACGGTGGACATGGCGTTGTCGATCGAGCCGGTGGCGCCCAGCGGCGCATAGGTCTGGTGGAAGATCTCCAGGAATTCGGCCAGGTAGTCCGGCAGCAGGTAGACGAACAGCTTCAGGCTGACCAGGATGCCGATCGCGGTCGACAGGTCGCGCGAGCGCACCACCTGCCCTTCCTGGCGCGACTTCTTGAGCTTCTGTTGTGAAGCCTTCTCTGTCTTGTCGGCGCTGTCCTGGTCAGCCATGGACCGCCGCCTGCATCTGCTGGCGGATCAGCTCCAGCACCATATTGGTCATCCGCACATAGTGGTCGGGAATGAAGCGCACCACCTGCGCCAGCATCATCAGGCCGAAGATGGTGATCACCGAGAAGCCCAGCGCGAACAGGTTGAGCGCCGGCGCCACGCGGTTGAGCAGGCCAAAGCCCAGCTGCACCACCAGCGTGGAAAACACCACCGGAATGGCCAGCAGCATGGCGGCGGAAAAAATCCAGGCGACGTTGTAGGCGATGGCGTTGAGCAGCAGCGGCTGGTAGCCGTGGCCCAGCGGCCAGGCCTTGAAGCTCTGGCCGATGACGTTGGCGATCACCAGGTGGCCGTCGATGGCGAAGAACACGATGATCGACAGCACCGACAGCAGCGCCGACACCACGTCCGACGATTGGCCGTTCATCGGGTCGTTCATCACCGCCATCGAAAAGCCCATCTGCGACGACACCATGAAGCCCAGCACGCTGATCACCGACATGGCGAAGTGGAAGGCCAGGCCCAGCACGAAGCCGATCAGGGCCTGCTCGGCGCTGGCGGCGATGCCGCCCAGGGAAAACGGATCGATGGCGGCGGCGCCGGCGCCGCTGGTGAGCGGCAGCATCAGGATGGCCAGCACCAGCGCGATCAGGATGCGCACCGTGACCGGCGTGACCGCCTCGCCCAGCACCGGGGCGCCGATGAACATCGCCAGGATGCGGCAGAACGGCCACCACAGCGCGGTGAGCAGGGGCAGCAGCTGGCTCAGTATCGGTTCCATGACGGCGGGGAAGCTAACCGACCAGCGTGGCCGCGCGGGTGAAGATGGAGACGCAGAAATCCATCAGGTAGCCAGCCATCCAGCGCCCCATCAGGATGATGGCCAGCAGCGTCACCAGCAGCCTGGGCAAAAAGCTCAGCGTCTGCTCGTTGATCTGCGTGGCGGCCTGCACCAGCGCCACCACCAGGCCGGTGATCAGGCCGGGCACGACCAGGATCACCACCAGCAGCATGACGATGTGCAGCGATTCGACCACCAGGTCGACGGCAACTTCGGGAGTCAGCATAGGGCCGCCTATCTTGTCAGTACGCCTGCACGCTGGTCACGAGCGTGTTGACGGTCAGGGTCCAGCCGTCCACCAGCACAAACAGCAGCAGCTTGAACGGCAACGAAATCACCAGCGGCGACAGCATCATCATGCCCATCGCCATCAGCACCGACGACACCACCAGGTCGATCACCAGGAAGGGAATGAACAGCATGCAGCCGATCTGGAACGCGGTCTTCAGTTCCGACAGCACGAACGCCGCCAGCTTGACGGTGAACGCGTGCTGCGACGGCTCGGTGATCTTGTCCTCGCCGGCCAGGTGGGCGATCTGCTGCAGCGCGGCCTTGCTGGTCTGGGCGAGCATGAAGCGCGCCACCGGCTTCTCGGCGATCTGCAGCGCGGTCTCCAGGCCGATCTTGTCCTGGTCGTAGGGCACGAAGGCGTCCTTCCAGATCTGGTCGCCGATCGGGCGCATCACCAGCAGCGTCAGGATCAGCGCCACGCCGGTGATGATGCGGTTGGGCAGGCCCTGCTGCAGCCCCAGCGCCTGGCGCAGCAGCGACAGCACGATGACGAAGCGGGTGAAGCTGGTCATCATCATCACCATCACCGGGAGCAAGCCCAGCAAGGTCATGATGATCAGGATCTGGGTCTTGACCGTCAGCTCGGTCTTCGCGCCGGGCACCACGTTGGCCAGCAGGTCGACCGCGTGGGCGGGGCCAGCGGCGCACAGGGCCAGGCCGGCCAGGCCAGCCAGGCCGGCCAGGCGGCGGCGCGGCGTCATGCTCCAGGTCATGGAGTCATCATGTCGAGATTGAGGCCGTCCAGGTCGATGACTTTGAGGCCGTAGTTCTCGCCCGCCACCACCACCTCGGCACGGCCGATGGCGGTGCCGTTGACCTTGATCACCAGCGGCTCGCCGGCCAGCACGTCGAGCTCGACCACGCTGTCCGGGCCGATCGCCATCAGGTCCTGCAGCGAGATGCGGGCCGAGCCCACCTCCAGCGTCAGCGTGACGGGGATCTTGCGCATCATGGCCGGCAGGTCGCGCCGCACCGGCGTGGCCGGCAGGTCGGTCAGCTCGGTGCCGACCTGGTCGATGATCATTTCTTCGGACAGGTCTTCCAGCAGGGCGTCGCTAGGGTTGGCTACGTTCATGTTCATCATGTTATTCGGCGTCTTCAAAAGAGGTTAAACAGAGTTTGCCTTTGTGTTCGGTCACGGCGGCGGTGAAGATGCGGGAATCTTCCAGCAGCACATCCGCTCTGTTCAGGCTGATCGGGATCACGTCGCCGACCTGTAAATCGTAGAGGCTGCCCAGCGGCACCTCCTTGCTGGCCAGGCGGCCCACCAGGCCCACCTGCAGGCGCTGCGCCAGCGGCGCGACCGCCTTGGGCTTCTTGCCGGCGTCGCGGTCGCGCAGCAGGCCGCGCAGCACGCTGGACATCAGCACCTTGTCCAGCGCGAACCAGTACTTGCCGGTGGCGCCGCTGGCGATGTCGGCCAGCGTGACGGTGATGATCCAGCTGCCCTTGGCCGGATGGGAGCCGGGGGCCGGCTTGAATTCGCTGTCGGCCGCTTCCGGCGCGCCTTCGGCGGCGGGCGCCTTGTCCGGCACCGGCAGGTTCAGTTCGATGCGGCCGGCCAGCGTGCCGGCCAACTGTTGTCCCAGCACCACCGCCAGGCGCTCCTCGGTGGCGGTCACCCGCACCGCGTTCTCGTCCAGCGCGGCGGCGTCGGCCTTGCCGCTGCCGTAGCGGTAGTTCAGCACGCTCAGCAGCACCTTGCGCTCCAGCGAGAAGGCGATGTGGCCGGCCGGCGCGGCAAAGCTGAGCCAGCGGCTGCGGATCTCGTCGCCCTCGAGCCGGCTGAACGCGACGTCCTCGACCTGGAAGCCGCCCCAGTAGCGGCGGTTCATGTTCAGCCGCATCGACTGCGACAGGTCGTCGCGCAATTGGGCGGCGAAGATGTGCAGCAGGTGTACAGGCCGCCCCAGCAGGCAGGGGTCCAGCACGAGAGGTGGCGCTGTCTGTTTTGTCGTTGTCATGTTTTCGCCATGTCGGAAATTCTTCGCTACATCACCATCATCGCACTATCCAGCTAAAAACTGGTTACTTCCAGCGCACTATTTGGGGAATATTACCTATCGTAACTTAAAGTCATGCGATGTCGGTAGCACAGGATACATCAAAATTCACATTATTTCCATCCAACAATATTTGGCCATAATTCCTTGTGGCAAATAAGCCTTTACAAGAGTATTGCCAGCCAGTAAGCTTAACCCGCTCCAGTCGTTTGACGCTGCTGTGCAACACACTTGAATAAATGGCGCTTAGTGAATGATTTATAACGATATTTGCCGTAGGAAAACAGTCCGCACGGGCTACCGCCCAGTTGGCGCCCCACTTTCCCCCTATGAGTCGGCAATTGTGACATCCATCCCGACGCGGTGGTTTGGTCACACTTCAGGCCGGCATTCCTACACTGCCTTTCTTACAAGACTGTGACATACACATCGTTATGTCGTTTGATTGAGAACAGCTGCCGACAGATAAACAACGCGGGACTTGCTGCTTTCTGGCAATCTGGATATGGTAGATGGATGGGACTAACGTCGCATAAACGGGAGATAGCAAGATGAGTAACGGAATCTCTAGCCTGATACAAGCCGACCTCGCGTCGCTCACCAACGCGGCGCAGAACCTGGCCACCCAGACCGTGGCCCCGGCCGCGCAGTTCGGCGCAGGCGACGCCCAGCCCGCCTTCTCCTTCGCCCAGTCGATGAAGGACGCGGTCCATAAAGTCAACGACGCCGACGCCAACGCCGCCCAGCAGATGTCCGACGTCGACGCCGGCAAGAGCGACGACCTGGTCGGCGCCATGCTGTCCAGCCAGGAAGCCAGCCTGTCCTTCTCGATGTTGATGCAAGTGCGCAACAAAGTGATGGGCGCCGTGGACGAACTCATCAAATTACCGCTGTAAGTCTTCGCGAAAGCCACCAACGTGATCAACCCCATCAAGTCCGCCTTCGAGCGCTGGCGCGCCAGCCCCGTCGCGCTGTCCCTGCCGCCCAACCTGCTCAAAAACCTGTACCCGCTGCTGTTGCTGGCGATCGGCGTGACCGCCATGGTGCTGATGTACCTGTGGAACGTCCAGGCGGGCTACAAGCCGGTGTTTGGCGCGCACGAGAAGGTCGCCGCGGCCGACATGATGACGGTGCTCGACGCCGACCACATCCCCTACCGCCTGCATCCCGACAGCGGCCAGGTGCTGGTGCCCAACTCGATGCTGGGCAAGGTGCGCATGCTGCTGGCCGCCAAGGGCGTGACCGCGCAGCTGCCGGCCGGCCTGGAGCTGATGGACAAGAACGACCCGCTGGGCGTGTCCCAGTTCGTGCAGGACGTGCGCTTCCGCCGCGGCCTGGAAGGCGAGCTGGCGCAATCGATCATGACGCTGGACGCGATCGCCCACGCGCGCGTGCACCTGTCGATCGCCAAGTCGACCTCCTTCGTGTCCTCCGACGGCGAGAAATCGTCGGCCTCGGTGGTGCTGGCGCTCAAACCCGGCCACACCATGGCGCCGGAGGCGATCGCCGCCGTGGTGAACATGGTGGCCGGCAGCGTCGCCAGCCTGAGCCCGCAGCGCGTGAGCGTGGTCGACCAGGCCGGCAACCTGCTGTCGTCGCATGTGGACCTGGCCGACGGCTTCGACGCCGGCGCGGCCAGCAACGAGAACGGCAAGCGCATCCAGGACGAGGTCAAGGCCAATGTGCGCAACCTGCTGGGCCCGGTCATCGGCGACGACAACTTCCGCATGAGCGTGATGGCCTCGGTCGACAACGACAAGGTCGAGGAAACGGTGGAGAAATACGGCGCCGATCCCAAGGTCACCAGCGAGGCCATGCGCGAGGAGATGGACCGCAACCGCGTGGCCCAGGGCGTGCCGGGCACGCTGTCGAACCGTCCGCCGCCGGCCAACGCCAACCCGGCCGACGCCGCCAAGCCGGCCGCCACCAACGATCCCAACAATCCGGCCGACGGCACCGCGCGCAAGAACGCCACCACCCGCCAGTACGCCTACGACCGCAGCATCACCCAGACCAAGCGCAGCCGTGGCCGCCTCGAGAAGCTGAGCGTGGCCGTGGTGCTGGCGCAGGCCGCCTCGCCCACGCCCAAGACTGGCTGGAGCGCCAACGAAATCGCCAACATCGACAAGATCCTGCGCAACGGCCTGGGCATCAACGCCGAGCGCGGCGACCAGCTGGTGGTGTCGGCCATGAACTTCCCGCCGAAAGCCGCCGTCACCCCATGGTGGCAGGAACGCGACAACGTGGTCGACATCAGCTCCTACGTGATGTACGCGGTGGGCGTCATCCTCGGCTACTTCCTGCTGCTGCGTCCGCTGATGCGCCTGGCCACGGTGCGCCTGACGCCGGCGCCGCAGGAACTGGCCCGCATCGCCGCCGAACGCCGCGCCGCCGAACAGGCCGCCGTGGCGGCCGCCAAGGAAGCCAAGGAAGCGGCAGCCGCCGCGGCC